>JAGGZG010000298.1 GCA_021162125.1 Anaerolineae bacterium | reverse complement strand
CTCTTCGCCGGCGGTGACGCAGTCACCGGACCGGCCTCGGCAGTGGAGGCCGTGGCTGCGGGCCAGCGAGCCGCCGAGTCCATTCACCGCTACCTGCGGGGTATGGACCTGCGCGCGGGGCGGACCTTTGAGTGGCCCCGTGCGGCGGACATCGAAGTGGAGATACCGGCCGGTACAGAAAAAGCGGCGCGGCGGGAGATGCCCACCCTCCCCATGAGCGAACGGAGGAGTAGTTTTAAGGAAGTGGAACTGGGGCTCACGGAGGAGCAGGCCCAGGCAGAAGCGGCTCGCTGCCTTTCCTGTGCCGTCTGCTCGGAATGCCTGGAATGTGTTAGCCTCTGCGAGGCCCAGGCCATTGATCACAATATGCGGGAAGAGTTCGTGGATTTGCAAGTGGGCACCATCATCGTCGCTACCGGCTTCGCCGACTTCGACCCGGTGAAACTGCCGCAGTACAGCTACGGCAGGTCGCCTAACATCCTGACTGGCATGGAATTCGAGCGGCTGACCAGCGCTGGCGGGCCTACAAGTGGGCAGATCCTCACCGCCGAGGGCAAAGTGCCCGAGCGGGTAGCCATCATTCACTGCGTGGGCAGCCGCGACGAGCACGCCCACCGCTATTGCTCCCGCGTGTGCTGTATGTATTCCCTGAAACACGCTCACCTGGTGCGCGATATGACCGGCGCCGACGTTTATGAGTTCTACATAGACATGAGAACTTTCGGCAAGGGCTACGAGGAGTTCTACGAGCGGGTGCAGGAAGATGGTGTGATCTTCGTTCGCGGCCGGGGCACCGAGGTGAAGGTGCGCGAGGATGGCAAGCTGGTGGTGCGCGCCGAGGATACGACTCTGGGACGGCCAGTCTCAGCGACGGTGGACATGGTCATCCTGGGCACGGGGATGGAGGCTCGCCCCGATGCCGATCAGGTGGCCCGGCTCTTTGGCCTGGGTCGCACCGAGGACGGCTTCTTCGCCGAGGCTCACCCCAAGCTGCGCCCTGTGGAGACCAATACCGATGGTGTGTTCCTGGCCGGCACCTGCCAGGCTCCCCGTGATGTGCCCGACACCGTGGCCCATGCCAACGCTGCCGCCGCCGAGGCACTGGCCCTGATGAGCCGGGGCGAAGTTGTCATCTCGCCGATGGTTTCACACGTGCTCACCCGCTTCTGCACGGGCTGTGGCAAGTGTGTAGTGGCGTGTCCGTACAATGCCATCAGCCTGAATGGAGATGGCAAGGCGGAGGTCAACGCCGCTCTTTGCAAAGGGTGTGGCACCTGTGCTGCGGCCTGCCCGTCCGATGCTATCGTGCCGCTGCATTTCAGCGATGATCAGATAGTCGCCCAAGTTGTGGGGGTGCTCCAATGAGTGAGAGAACATCGAACCAGGTTGACGGATTCGAGCCTAAAATCGTCGCTTTTCTGTGTAACTGGTGTTCCTACGCCGGGGCTGACGCTGCCGGCATCTCCCGGCTCGAATTGCCGCCCAATATCTTACCGGTGCGTGTGATGTGCTCCGGGCGCGTTTCCATCGAAATGGTCCTCAAGGCCTTGATGGCCGGGGCCGACGGTGTGCTCGTGCTGGGCTGTCACATTGGCGATTGCCACTACGGTAGCGGCAACCACCGCACTGTGAAGCGCATCCCGCTGCTGCGCCGGCTGATGACCTACATGGGCATCGAACCGGACCGCCTGCGGCTGGATTGGGTGTCGGGGGCCGAGGCGGGGCGCTTTGCTAAGATAACTACCGAGTTCGTGGAGGCGGTGCGCGCTCTGGGACCGCTTTCTTTGCCGCTGCGGGAGGGGTTGTAGGTCGGGTTGCCAACCCGACCTACGCCTGCGATTAGGGAGGTGCACATTGATTGAAGATATTCGCGCTCTGGCGCGGGAGCTGTTGGAGAAGGGCACTGTTGAATGTGTCATCGGCTACGAGGTGGGACCGACAGGCCGCGTGCGTCCGGCGTTCGTCTACGAACCGGCTGATGTCGAGCGGCTCATCTTCGACGCGCGGTGCTACCACAATCTGGTCACTTACCTGACGCGGCGCAACAAGCCCCGCAAGAAGGGCGAGGAAGTGCCCACCACGGCGGTGCTGGTCAAGCCGTGCGATGCCCGTTCGCTGCAAGTGCTGCTCAACGAAAATCAGGTTCAGCGCGATAAGGTGTACATCATCGGCGTGGCCTGCCCCGGAATGCAGAACGCCGACGGCACACCCGAACTGCGCTGCACCCGCTGCGACCAACGGGTGCCGCTGATCTACGATGTGCTGTGTGGCGAACCGCCGGAGGTGCCCGCTGTCACCGATACCTACGACGATGTGGAGAGGATCGAGGCCCTGCCTTTGGAGGAGCGGTTGGCTTATTGGCTGGGCGAACTGGACCGCTGCATCCGCTGTTACGCCTGTCGCCAGGCCTGCCCCACTTGTTTCTGTTCCGTCTGCGAGGCCGAGCGTGATGACTCGCTGTGGGTGGGCATCGCCGACCGCATCCCGGAGAAAGCTTTCTTCCACATCATCCGCGCTTTCCACCAGGCGGGCCGCTGCGCTGAGTGCAACGCCTGCGAGGCGGTCTGCCCTATGGGTATCCCATTGAGCCTTATCAACCGCAAAGTTGCCAAGGATGTGGCGCAGATGATGGCCGGATACCGCGCCGGTGAGAGTGAGGAACCCACGCCACTGGTCACCATGCTGACTGGCGAGGAGGCGATTGATGAAATTCATTGAGACACAGGCACTGCACGCCTGGCTGGATAAGCTGGCCCAGGAGGTGACCCTCATCGCGCCAACGGCGGTCGGGCCAGAAAAAAAGGCCCCCGGTTCTCGCAACCCGGCGGCCCAGGGCCAACAGGTTTTCTACCGGGCGGTGAGCGATTCATCTCAAATAGCCTGGGATTTCACCCGCACGGTGATCTCGGCCCGCGAGCACTTCATGCCCAAAACCGAGACGCTCTTCACTATCGAGACCGGGCCTGACGGCGAGACAGTGTTGCACGAGACGAAGCTGGAGCGACCACGAGTGATCTTCGGCATTCGCCCTTGCGATGCGCGCGGTCTGCGTGTGCTGGACGCGGTGATGCTGGAGCAAGAGCCAGCCGACGTTTACTACGCCGAGCGCCGCCGCAACACAACGCTGGTGGGACTATCCTGCCCGCAGATGTGGGAGGATTGCTTTTGCACCAGCGTGGGCGGCGCACCGAATGCCAGCGATGACGTGGACATCCTGCTGACCCAGGTCGAGGGTGGGTGTGCGGTGCAAATCGTCACTGCAAAGGGCGAGGAACTCGCCACCGGGATGGATCTGCAAGAGGTGGAGGGCTTGGAGCTGCCGCAGCCGAAGCTCAACGATCAGTTCGAGACGCCAACGGAGCAGCAGTGGTTGGCCTCCTTCAACGATGTGTACTGGCAGCGGGTGGGGGATCGTTGCCTGAGTTGCCGCATCTGCACCTACGTCTGCCCCACCTGCCGTTGCTTTGACGTGCGCGATGAGACGGTGGTCACCCCCACGGGCGAGCGGATTGTGCGCCGCGTGCGCGCATGGGATAGCTGCCAAAGTGTCAATTATCGCGTTCACGCCGGCGGGCACAACCCCCGCGCCAATCTCGAGCAGCGATTGCGCAACCGCTTCTATTGCAAGTTCCACTACGTTCCCGTGGATTACGATGTGGCCGGGTGTGTGGGCTGTGGGCGGTGTGTCACCGCTTGTCCCGTCAACATAGACATTCGAGAGGTGTTGCAGGACCTGGCACGGAGGGAGCTGGCATGAGTGAAGCGAATCCTATGCGTCCCTATCTGGGCACTCTGGTGGGCACCAAGCCCCTGGCGACCAATATCCGCTTGTTTCAGGTAGAGCTCAACGATCCTGAGGACCGCGAGAAGTTCTCCGTCTGGAAGCCAGGGCAGTTTCTCTTTTTCTCCGTGCTGGGGGTGGGCGAGGCACCCTTTGGATTCGCCAATATCCCCGAACGTGGCCCGGTGATTGAGGTGGCCATCAACAAGGTGGGGCATGTGACCCGCGCGATACACGCCTTGCCGTTGGGCGCGACGGTGGGCATCCGTGGGCCGTTGGGCAATTACTTCCCGCTGGACGAGCTCAAAGGCCAGAACATCGTCGTCTTGGGCGGGGGCATCGGCGGCGCACCTCTGCGCCCGGTGATCCAATACATCCTCAGTCACCGCGATGACTACGGCCACCTGACCATCATCTGGGCGGCGCGCAGTCCTGATTTGCTGGTCTTCACCGACGAGTACGACGAATGGCGCGCCGCGCCGGACACGGAGATGCACGTCACCATTGACAGACCGGTTGAGGGTTGGACGGGCAACGTGGGGCTGATCACCCAAATCCTGGAGGAGGTTGCGCCGTCGCCGGAGAACACCACGGCCATCACCTGCGGCCCGCCGATCATGATTTATTTCGTTGGCAAGACGCTGGGGAAACTGGGCTTTTCCGAGGATCAGATGCTAACCACACTCGAAGCACGCATGCACTGCGGCATTGGCAAGTGTGGTCGCTGCAACCTGGGCGAGAAACTGGTGTGCAAGGATGGCCCGGTTTTCTGGCAATCGGAGGTCAGTACGTTCTTGGAGAGTTTCTTGTAGGACGAGTTGGCAACTCGTCCTACAAGACCACCTGGATGATGCCCCGCTGGCCGTTGACCAGCCACTCGGGGTCTTCCGCGTTCAATGCCTCCGCCTGGCCCGGCTCCAGCCCGACGATGAGCTCCGCTTTCAGGGTGCGCAGCACGGCGAAGGGCCGTGGGAAATGTCCCGCCGCGTCCTCCAGACGGGTCGTGGGTGGCCAATGACGGTCGCCCAGCAACCGCCGGTAGTTGGCGTCGCCTTTGAGCAGCACTAGATCGGCCTGTTCCAGCGCCGTCCGCACGTCCGGGGGCATGTCGTAGAAGGTGAGGCAACTGTTCCAGAAGGGGTGTGCGCTGAGGACGAGCCGCCCCTCGTCCAGGGCTCGCTGCAAGCGCGCGGCCAGGGCGGGCAGGAGGGGGTCTTTCCCGGCGGACAGCCGTTTCAGGGTGCGATGCACGTCGCGGGGTAGGGCGTCGGAGACGAAGAAGGGATCGGCTTTCAGGTGCAGAGTGATCCACTGCGCCCACCCGCGACCCAGCAGGAAATCGGCCAGGGCCAGGTCGAAGAGGAGCTCCAGGCCCGCGTTGTCGCCGACGACGTCCACCACAGGGCAACCCCCACGCAACAGGGCCACCAGACGCGGGGTGTGATCAATCAGCAGCGCCTGGCCCGGCGAATCCCCGCCCAGAGCCATTCCCCAGTTGCTCAGATCTGCGCGATTGCCCCACAGGCAGCCACGGATCAGCGCGGCGGCCACCTCCTCGTCGTCCTGCCCGGCCAGGGCGGCCAGCGCCGCAGCAAAGGGGCCGATCCCCTCCTCCAGCATTCGCTCTTTCTGCGCGGCAAAGGGGTCGTGCCCTTGCCAGGGGCCCGGCCGGAAGTAGCCCACCGCCTCCAGCAACCGCCGGTAGAAGTATGCCTCGGCGAAGTACCAGGGCACCTCCAGCCAGGTGCGTCCCCGGTATTGCGCCCACTGCGCTCGCCAGAAGTCCGCGCCGGGGGCGGTGGGATCGGGTGGGCGAATGGGCTCCGTGGCCAACTCGCGGCGCAGGGCGTGGAGCGCGGCGACGATCTCCGGCGGATAGGCGTTGTCACGCAGCGCCGCCTCGACGTTGCGCGGCTTGCCGTCAGTGATCGTCCGCCGGGCGAAGGAACCGGGCTCGGAGGTCATTATTGGTGGGGGTAGGTTGTTGATTTCAGAATGTTGATGGGTCATCAGTCTTGTTGGGTTGTCATCAAAGCAAAGCTATAATGGCCAAATCAATGGTACGAGGACGATAGCGAGAATGTAGATCAGCACTGTAAGCAACGCCCCGGCCTTGAGAAAGTCCAGAAAGCGGTAGCGCCCCGGTCCATAGACCATCAGACAGGAGGGCTCCAGCGGGGTCAGGTAGGAGCAACTGGCGGCCACGGCGATCATGATGGCAAAGGTGCGTGGGTTCAAATCTAACTGGAGAGCTGTCTGGAGCGCGATTGGAACGACCACAACCGCTGCTGCTTGATTGGACATCGGCTGTGTGAGGAGCAGCGTCAGGGCGAAGAAGGCAGTGAGCAACCACGCCGGGTGTGCCTGGCCGATGAGGTTTATAATCTGGGCTGCGAGAAACTTGGCCGCACCTGTGTATTCCATGGCGCTGCCGACTGACAGGATGCTGCCGATCAGGATCAGCGCCTTCCATTCGACCTCGCGGTAAGCCTCGTCGGGAGTGAGACAGCGAGTAATAAAGGCCAGAAGTGACCCCAGAAGTACTGCCACCGGCAGGGAGAGTATGTTGAGGGCCGCCATCGCCAACACACCGGCAAAGATGGCGATGGCCATCGGCGCGCGTTGTAAATTTGGACGTTCATAATCTACCGTGCCGATGATCCGGAACGTGTTGTCTTCGTCCAGCACCGCGATATTCGCGCGGTGGCCTTGAATTAGCAACTGGTCTCCGATTTTCAGCCTGATCCGGCTAATCTTACGCAGGATGGTTGCCCCGTGGCGGTTGATCCCTAGCACCTGTAGACCATATCGTTGCCGAAAGTTTATCCCTTTCAAAGTGCGCCCGATGAGGGGTGACCGGCGTAAAAGGATTACTTCGACCAACCTCACATTTTCTGTTTGCAGGCCGGGATCAGAAAGCGTCACGTCGGCTTTGATTGCAAGACCGACGGTATCCTTGATCTTGAGGATATCGTCGCGCTGTCCTTCCACTAAGAGCACATCTCCCTCTTCCAGCCGGAGATTGGCCTGCGGTACCAGATAACGGCCTTTGTCACGCACCACCCGCAGCACGGTAAGGTCCAGGTCGCGGCCCAGGCCGGATTCGGCCAGTGTCTTTCCGATCAGCGGTGATTGGGGAAGAATCAGAGCCTCTGTCAGATATGGTCGAATGCCAAATTCTTCGCTCCACTCGTCCGGGTTGCCGCGATCCGGGATCAGTCGGCGACCCACCGAGAGCATGTAGATCAATCCCGTCACAGCGATTGGTACTCCCACCAGTGCCAGCTCGAACATGCCCAATGGCTGCATGTCATAGCGGGTCATCAGCCCGCTGATGACAATGTTGGTGGAGGAACTGATCAGCGTCACCGAGCTGGCCAAGATGGAGGCAAAGGCCAGGGGCATGAGGAGCTTCGAGGCGTTAATCCGTACCTTGCGGGCGAGGCCAATCGTGATGGGCACAAAGAAAGCCGTGGTGGCGGTATTGCTCATGAATGCGCTCAGTGTCGCAGCCGAAAGCATGATCACCGCTACCAGCCGGTCGTGGTCCTCGCCGGTGCGGCGCAGGATTGCGCGCCTGGCTGCATCAACGACGCCGGTGCGCACCAATGCTGCGGTGAGGATGAGCAACCCGAGGATCATTATCACCGTGTCACTGCCAAAGCAGGCGAAGGCTGCCTTCGCGGGTAACAGGCCGGTGAGAATGAGCGTCAGTAAGATACCCAGGGCAATCACATCGGCGGGCAGGCACTCAAGCGAAAAGAGCACCACCGACGCTCCGATAATGGAGAGGAGGAGGGCGATCTCTGAGGTCATAATTTGTCTCAGTCTGTGGGTAATCCATCCGTCTACGGCGAAATCCCTGGCCCTCTGCGCACCAGGCAACTCCTTGGGCCAGCTCCTCACGGTGCAATCCCTGTTCCACGTGGGTGGACCACCGGCGGATGTTCTCCCCCGCCGCGCTCCGCGCGCAGGTGGGAGGCCGAGTTCTCCCCCCGTGAAACGGGGGAAGCTAACTTACCCCAGGCCCTCCATCAAGGCCATTGGCAAGGCGGTGACTCCGACAATCCCGGGGCCGGTATGCACCCCCAGCACAGGGGAAATGCGCAACACCTCTAACTTGGCGACTTGCAACCGCTCACGCAGGAGTTGCGCCAGGTTCTCAGCTTGTTCACCGAATTGCCCATGCATCACCGACAGCCACAGGGGAGTCTCCGGCTCATAGAGTTGCGCCAGATGATCCACAATCATGCGCAGCGTCCGCCGCAAAGTGCGTCCCTGACCCACTGTGCTGTATTTACCATCGGCCTTGTCCACCTTGATCACCGGTTTGATTTTGAGCAGCGATCCGAGCAGGGCTTGCACACGTCCAATGCGCCCGCCGCGTGCCAGGTACTCCAGCGTCTCCAGGGTGTAGATCACCTCCGTGGCCGCGCGGATACGCTCCAGGCGTTTTAGAATGGCCTCTTTACTCCAGCCCGCCTTCGCCGCCAGGGCTGCGGCCAACACCTGAAACCGCTCCCCGCCTGAAAGGGTTCTCGTGTCTACCAGCGTGACGTCTACACCGGCTTGTTCGGCTCCCAGCCGGGCGGCTTCGATCGTGCCGCTCAACCCGGAAGAAATGTGAATCGAGAGAATCTCTTTCCCTGCCTGGGCTACCTCGCGGTAAATTTCCGCAAACATTCCAGGGGAGGGCATCGCGGTCGTTGGAATCTCGGGCCACATGGCCTGCAGACGATCATAAAACGTATCCGGTGAGATGTCCTCAGCGCTTACTTCCCCGTCAGGGAATTGGATGTAAAGCGGCACGATTGTGATTCCCAATGCATCGATCTCATCCGGGAGCAGGTCTGCGGCGCTATCGGTTACGATTTTCAGACTCGCTGTTTTGGACAAGGTAGTGCCTCCTTCGAAAATTTGTGTGATTGCTCAGGCAGGAGACTGACCTCAGGTCCCCTGCGAAGTGGGGGCTGCGGTAGCCTGCCCATAGCTGGTGTGATGGTGACCTCACCTCCGCCGCAGGCGGGGGCTTCGTGATCTCTCATCGCTTCCTCTGCGCCTTCTCGATCTTGGCCCAGGTATCGCGCAGGGCCACCGTCCGATTGAATACCAGTTTCTCGTCGGTCGAATCCGAATCCACGCAGAAGTAGCCCTGTCTCTCGAATTGGTAGCGGCTTCCTGGGGCTGCGCCAGCTAGACTCGGTTCCACACGGCACGTCGTCAGAATCTCCAGCGAGTTCGGATTCAGATTGGCCGTGAAATCTTCACCCTCCTCTACATCGAGGGGGTTTGGTTTTGAGAAGAGACGGTCGTACAGGCGTACTTCGGCTTCGAGGGCGTGGGCAGCCGAAACCCAGTGCAGTGTTCCCCTGACCCTGCGCCCATCCGGGGCCCAGCCACCTCGCGTCTCCGGGTCATAAGTGCAGTGCAGCTCGATCACCTCGCCGCGTTCATCCTTTATCACGTCCACACAGGTGATATAGTAAGCGTATCGTAGCCGTACCTCGCGACCGGGGGCCAAGCGGAACCATTTCCTCGGTGGGTCCTCGCGAAAATCCCCCCGTTCGATGTACAGCACACGTGAAAAAGGGACTTTCCGTGTTCCCATACCGGGGTCTTCCGGGTTGTTAATGCACTCCATCTCTTCCACCAGGTCTTCTGGATAGTTGTCAATGACCACCTTAAGTGGGCGCAACACACCAAAAACACGTGGAGCGCGTTTATTCAGGTCTTGGCGGAGGCAGTGCTCGAGCAAGGCTACGTCAACGATACTGTTAGCTTTGGCCACCCCGATGAGATCACAAAAGTCTCGGATGGCCTCCGGTGTGTAGCCGCGTCTCCGCAACCCCGATAGCGTGGGCATCCGTGGATCGTCCCACCCGGAGACGTGGCCTTGTTCTACCAATTGCAACAGTTTTCGCTTGCTCAGCACGGTGTAGCTGAGATTGAGGCGGGCGAACTCGATTTGCTGTGGATGGTAGACGCCCAGCTCGTCAAGAAACCAGTCGTACAGGGCACGATTGTTCTCAAATTCCAGTGTGCAAATGGAGTGGGTGATTCTCTCGATGGAATCTGAGAGGCAGTGGGTGAAATCGTACATCGGATAAATGCACCACTTGTCGCCCGTCCTGTGATGTGTGGCGTGCATGATGCGGTACATAACCGGGTCTCGCATAAGCACGTTGGGATGTGCCATGTCAATTTTTGCGCGAAGTGTGCGAGACCCGTCCGGGAATTCGCCGGCCCGCATGCGCTCGAACAGGTCCAGGTTCTCCTCGACCGAACGATTGCGATACGGGCTGTCCTTGCCGGGCTCGGTCAAGGTGCCACGGTACTCGCGGATTTCCTCCGAGCTCAGGTCGCAAACGTACGCCTTACCTTTCTTGATCAGTTGCACAGCGTACTCGTAGAGCTGCTCAAAGTAGTCCGATGCGTAGAATAGCCGATCTCCCCAATCGAACCCAAGCCAACGCACGTCTTCTTTGATCGCTTCCACGTATTCGGCTTCTTCTTTGGTTGGGTTGGTGTCATCGAATCGCAAATTGCAGAGGCCCCCGTAGTCGGCAGCGAGGCCGAAATTGAGGCAGATGGATTTGGCATGTCCAATGTGCAGATACCCATTTGGCTCTGGTGGAAATCGAGTATGAACTCGACCACCGTACTTGTTGGTCCTTAAATCTTCCTCGATAATAGCTCGGATGAAATTGGATGTGGTGGAATCAGTCGCGGTCATATTCCCAGTGCTCTTCTCGGTTTTTGCTTTTGTACTCTCCATGGCTTTGTCTCCCTACAGTAGTTTTGCACTTTTTACGGAGCATCCGTAGTTCGCCACTCTCCCCCCTCAGTCCCCCCGCCCCTTCGACTGGGCTCAGGACAGGTCGCAGGGGGGCGACTCTCTCCTTTGGCTTTGAAGTGGCAGTGCAACTTTGTATTAACGGGGCAGTCATCGCGGCTTTCGGAAATGCAGGTAGCAATCGGCTTGTTGGGGTCTAAGAATAGCATCGCCACCTCCCCGATATTTTCGAGTGCTCAGTAGAGCCGCTCCTGCCTTGAGGGTTACTTGAGGGTTCACTGAAGTCGGCGCGAGATACTTGCTCCGGTTAGCAGTATAACACAAATTCCCAGAGCAAGCAAGGACTTTGTCGCCGCACGGCAGCGGGCTTGAGCAATCGCCTTTTGTGTGGTACAATAATTACAAGCTGTTCGTGGGATGCGATGTCCCGGCTTGAGCGTGATTCCCCCCTTTGCCGGCGCGAGGACAAGTTCATGCCTGCTAGTCCGCGATACGAAACCGAGCCACTTTCGCCAACTCCTGCCCCATCCGGTTCCGATAGCGCCGGGGCGGCTGCTTGGCCGCCTGTGCTGCGTGCCGCCTGGTCACAGTACCTGCCCCCTTATTTACCCCAGGACCTCCTCCCCACGCCCGAAAATCAGATCGCCGTGGCCGCGCACCTGGGATCGGTGCTGGAAATCGTCAAGACCTACCTTCCCCGCCGTCTCGTCCACCAGTTGCTGACCAAGTCCTTCGACTTCGCTCAGGACAAGCCCGGCGGGAGCGCGGAGCAGGGGCAGATGATCGAGGGCACACTGCTCTTCGCCGACATCAGTGGCTTCACGGCCATGGCCAACGCGCTGACCTTCCCCGACGTCGCAGCCGACTCGGTGATGCGGGCGGCAAATAAAGAGGGCGCGGAGGAATTGACCGGCATCGTCAACGACATCTTCAGCACGATGCTGCAAGTGGTGGATTCCTGTGGCGGCGACTTGCTGACTTTCGGCGGAGATGCGCTGCTGATCCTGTTCACCGGCGAAAACCACCCGCTCGTCGCCGTCCGTGCTGCGCAGCAGATGCAGGCGGCGATGGAACCCTTCGCCCACACGGAGACCTCGCGCGGGGAGTTCTCCCTGCGGGTACACATTGGGGTTAACAGCGGGCGTTTCCTGGCGGCGAGTGTGGGCCGTCTGTGGGCCACGGAGCAGGGACCCACTGGCCGCGAGTACGTGGTCACCGGCCGGGTGGTGAACGATACGGCGCGGGCGGAGGCCGTGGCTGGGCAGGGACAAATCGCCCTGGGGCCGGGTACGCTCGCGGCAGTTCGTGAGGCATTCCCCTCGCTGGTCGTCCCCGTCTCCAATGGATTCGGCATCCTGGACGACACCGGTGGGGAGGTGGTGGCGGCGGTCCAGCCGGCGGAAGCTCCGTCCCACGTTGCCTCGTTGGAGGAGACGGTACGGGCGCTGGATCGGCTGGCTCCTTATCTGCCGGTGGGGCTGTTGCCCAAGATCGTGGTCAACCCCACGCAGCCGGAGATCGAGGGCGAGCACCGCCTGGTCACTGTGCTCTTCGCCAATCTGTTGGGCATGAGCGAGATTGTGGAGGCCTTGGGGCCGGAGGGCAGTGACGAGGCAGCGGCCATCCTGGATCGTTACCTGAGCGCCATGCAGGAAGTGGTCATGCGTTACGAGGGAATGGTTAACAAGGTGGACTTGTGCGACGAGGGCGATAAACTGATGGTGCTCTTCGGCGCGCCACGCGCCCACGAGGACGATCCCCAGCGGGCAGTTCGTGCCGCCCTGGAGATGCAGGAAGCTATTCGTCCCTTTTATGAGGTACCCACCCTGGCCGGGATGTTCTCCCTGCGACAGCGCATCGGCATCCACACCGGCATGGTGTTCGCCGGCAACGTGGGATCGGCGACGCGCAAGGAATACACGGTGATGGGCGATACCGTGAACCTGGCTGCCCGCCTGATGGCCGCCGCTGAGATCGGACAGGTTTTGATCAGCCCCACCACCCGCCGCTATTTGGATACTGGCTTCATCTGCGAAGACCTGTCCCCCGTCGTCGTCAAGGGTAAGCCCGAGCCGGTGCCCGTGTGCGCGGCCCTGGGATTGCGCCGGGACGAGGGACTGGCCCGCCGTGCAGCGCGTCACGGCCCCTTCGTCGGGCGCGGGGCGGAGATGGCTCGTCTTAAAGAGCTCACCGGGCGGGTGCTGGGTGGACAGGGACAGGTGGTGTCCATCGTCGGTGAGGCGGGGGTAGGCAAGTCGCGCCTGGTGGATGAATTGCTCGCCCACGCCGGCGGGGTGGGGATGCAGGTCCTGCACGGCGAGTGTGTCTCCTACGGCTCGACCATCCCTTACCTGCCGTGGATTGCGGTGCTGCGCGAGTTCTTCGGCTGGCAGGCCGACGATGATCCGGCGACGCGCCGTGAAAAGTTGCGGGCGGGGCTGGGGGCAGTGGACGCCGAACTGGTGCAGTGGTTACCCATCGTGGCCGGTGTCCTGGGCTTATCCGAGCCCGACACGCGGCTTACTCGATCCCTGGATGCCAGGCTGCGCAAAGAGCGTTTCTTCGACATCGTCGTGCGCCTGCTGCGGGCCAGGGCACACCAGTCCCCCCTGCTCCTGCTCTTCGAGGATCTGCACTGGGCGGATCCCATCTCGCTGGAGTTGCTGTCGCACGTCGCCCGCCATTGTGATGACGATCCACTTCTCCTCCTGGCCGTCCATCGCCCGACCCTCGATCGGACGGCGTGGAAAGAGCTTGGCCACTACACGGTGATCCAACTCGAAGAGTTGGACGCGAAAGAGCGGGTTGAGTTGGTCAGTTCTTTGCTGAATCTGCCTGACCTGCCGCCGGCCCTGCGCGATATGATCCTGGCCAAAGCGCAGGGCAATCCATTCTACATAGAAGAGGTCGTGCACGTCTTGGTGGATCGGGGCTACCTGTTGCCCGACGATGGACGATACCGATTGGTGGGCGAATTGGCGGGCGTCGAAATCCCCGACACCGTGCGCGGCGTGGTGATGAGCCGCATTGACAGCCTGGACGAGGGCAGCCGAAACGTGCTCAAAGTGGCCGCGTGCATTGACCGCATCTTCCCCTACTCAGTGTTGCGTGCCATTTACCCCTGGCCTATTTTGGAGGAAGTTCTGCGTTGCCGGTTGGACATCCTGGAACGGGTGGACCTTACCCCGTTGAAGAGCCCGGAGCCCGACCTGCACTATCAATTCAAGCACGTTCTCACCCAGGAGGTGGCCTACGAGAGCCTGAGCTACGCCCGCCGCCGTGAGTTGCACGGTCGCGTTGCACGCTACTACGAGGACATTTACGCTGGCCGTCTGGAGGAAGCCTACGACCTGCTGGCCTACCATTACGGCCGCAGCGGGGAGCGGGCTAAAGCGTTGGAGTACACGCTCAAGGCCGGAGATCGGGCGAAGGCTGCCTTCGCCAACGATGCGGCCATCCGCTACTACCAGGAGGCGATTCGTCTCATCAAGCTGGGGCGGCGGCACACGACCAACGATCTGCAGTTGGCGAATGCTTACCTCAATCTGGCTGACGTTCAGGCCCTGGTGGGCCAGTACGAGCGAGCCACTGAAAATTACCAGGCGGCACTGGAGGCGGGTGGAACGATTCTATCGGCGGAACAGCGGGCACGTATCCAGCGCAAGGCGGCGATGATCTTCGAAAAGCAGGGGGATTACGACGCGGCACTGGAGGGGCTGCTGGCTGCCTGCGCGACGTTGGAGGCCGATCCGGCGGGCCGTACTTCGCGGCAGATGGTGCGCGTCCTCTCGGACCTGGGCAGCGTGCACATGCGCAAGGGTAACTACCAGGAGGCCATCCGCCTGGGCGAACGGGCGCTGGGCGTTTTGGATCGCCTGGCCGAGGATCGCGAGACGTTGGTCAGCGAGGGCTGGGTGTACACCAACCTGGGGGTGGTATACACCGTCCTGGGCGACTACGGTCGCGCGGAGGCTTTCTACGGGCGTGGGCTGCGTGCCCGTGAACAGGCTGGCGATCTGTATGGGATCGTACTATCTTACAACAATCTCGGCACCCTGGCATATTTGCAGAGTGACTACGAGCGCGCGTTGGCGGCTTATCAGCGCTGTCTGGAGACGGCCCGTCGCATCGGGTACACCTATTTCGTGGCCATGGTCTACAACAATCTGGGCATCTGCTATCAGAGTATGGGGCGTTACGCGGAGGCTATTGCTCGTCATCGGGATAGCTTGGCTATCCGTGAGGAAATCGGTGACCGGGCAGGCATCGCCAATTGCTACGACGACCTGGGTATGGCTTATCATCACCTGGGCGAGTACGACCGCGCGTTGGATTACCACCGCCGCAGTCTGGAGATTCACCAGGCAACGGGGCACACCTTGTTTGTAGCCAACTCACTGATCAACATCGCCGCCGTGCGCGTGGATCAGGGTGACCATCAGTCGGCAATCGCTGGTGCGCAGCGGGCGGTGGACATCCTGGAGTCCCTGGGCTCCAAAATGATTCTCTCGGAAGCCTGTGCAGTCCTGGCGCGGGCATACCTGGCGGCAGGGGAGGTGGATGCGGCGCTTCGCCACGGCGAGCGAGCCCTGCAGGTGGCCCAGGAGACGGGCAGCCAGCACGACGATGGAGTCGCGCACCACGTCCTGGGTCGGGTGTACGCTGCCAGAGCTGCTGGCGAGGGGGAAACACAATCAGCTACTGCTGCCAGAACGCACTTCGAGCGAGCGTTAGAATTGCTGCAGGGCGCGGGAGATATGTTTGAGCTGGCGAGGTGCTGGCGCAGTTACGCTGAATTCCTCAAGACTCAAGGGGAAGACCAGGAAGCGGCGCGCTGTACAGCGACGGCCTCACGCATCTTCCGGGATCTGGGGGTTAAGTAAGGGCGAACGGCCGTTCGCCCCTACTCGAAGGGCGGATCTGGCTCGTCAGCGAGCACTCAATCGGGGTGAAGGAGGTGATTAAACGTGTCTTTAGAAGCAGTACAGATGATCATTGGCCGGGCGGCCACGGATGCGGAGTTCCGCGAGGCGCTAATCGAGAACGCAGCCGAAGCGTGTAAGGATTACGACCTTACTCCGCAGGAACTGGCGGCTTTGGAGGCGCTGGATGCCGGGAGCCTGAAGGCTTTCGCTGGTACCCTGGACAAGCGCATCCAGAAAGGACACGGCATCGGCCTGGGTGTGTGAGAACACACGCCATTGGGACTTCTACGCGGGGAGGTGGATGGCCGCCTCCCCGCGTGCTATTCCAGGCTCTCCAGTTCGATGGGATCCTGGCGAGGTTGGCATTCCCCGCAATACAGCGCATCGGGTACTACTAGCGCCATATGCTTTCCATCACGAGTGTGATAAATATGCGCGATGCGCACCAGAGTCTGCGCGTGCTCCTTGCAAACGGCCCGTCCGCAGAAGCAGCAGATCCCATGAGCCGGACGATCACATTTCCAGCAGTTCATTTCGTCAGGTTGCCCCTCTCCCCATCCAGCGCGGCCAGGAACGTTTTCAAGTTCTCCGCTTGTGCTGCTTCTACCACCAACGTCCGCAGGAGAGCCGGGTCTTCGATCTCGCGAAGTTGCTTTCCCACCTCATCCGCTGCCGCCATTGAGAGGTCAAAACGCGCCCGCAGAAGGTGAAGGATTGCCTCTCGCTGGCCTTCAAGCACCCCTTGCTGGAGACCTTGCTGGAGGCCCTGCTGGAGGCCCTGTTGGAGGCCCTCTTGCACAATTTCCTGGTACCACGGTGACTCGCGTAGCACTACCATGTTCCACCTCACTATTCTGCACACTTGCTCCGGGGTCATCACGAAACTGGCGAATAACCCCAACACCACTTCCGCCTCTTCTCCCATGTCCCGCTTCCGCAGCAGAGATACCCCCTCCCGAACTATCTCCTCGTCCGCTCCCTGCATCAGCGGCACGAAAGGTACCAACGCCATGATCTCCCGGCTCAGCACTTCCCGCGCGTCAATCTCCCAGGCCGGCACCACCCGGAAGTCCTGATGGGCCACCAGCCCCATGAACTCGCTGTGGTAGTGACCCACCAGTTCCCGCCTGCCTTGCGGGGGCAGCCAGTAGAACACTATCGGATACACCGGCTGGGCGTACTTCTCCTCTGCCAGGGCGGCATAGGCCCTCATCCGGCGGGGCATCGTGGGGTCGAAGTGCAACTGCGATTCGGCCAGCATCAGAAACGGCCCCCGCTTGCCTTGCACTCGTAGCAACACGTCATTCTGACGCAGCACGAATTGAAACTCCCCTGACAGGGTGGCCTCTACTCGCAAGCTGGGATCGTCCAACAACCAACGTACCCACGTCTCCGCTTCCGTCTCCAGCAGCCGCTTGCTGCCGATGTCCGCTTTCCCCATGGCAACTCCTTCTGACGAGGGCTTGTTGAGAAGCGTACCATCCAGCCTGTAACTTAAAAACCCCTGCCGTATATTGTAGCACGGAACAGGGGGGGAAGCAAGTCCAGTTTCAGACTAATGAAACAAAATCGCGCAGGCGGCCTGCGACGCCTCAGGGGTAATACGCCTCGTTTGGCGATCACTCATACCAGTTCTTTTCTTTCCCACAATACGGGCTCACAACCTCTCGCATCTCTTCACGTCCAGGATGAAAACGACAGCTCTGCCGACCTCTACCTCCTGTACTGCTTCCGGCGAGATCGGGGGAAACCCCCTGGGCCTCTCGGTTAACGGCGGAGGGGCAAATTCAGTGCGAGGGTGACAGTTGGCTCTGATAATATCCAGTACGTCGTCCACCCGTGAGTCCTCCACACCAATGAGAAGCGTGGCATTGCCCATCATCAGAAATCCACTCGTGGTGTTGAATCTGGTCAGCATGTGGCCATTGCTCTTCAGAGCCTCGGCTACCTGGCCTGCGTCCTCGTCTCTGACTATGGCGATGATCAGTTGCATGTTTGCTCCTTCGATTCAATGGTAGGACTTACACGAGACCGCATTCCTCAGCAAGCCTGCGTGTCTCCTGAAGGGCCTCGGCGTAGTAAGGGCTGTAGCGGGGTCTAAGCTCCAGCATCAGGACACCCTCATAACCTTTCAACTGGGAGAAGACCTCCCGATAGGGTATCTCCCCCCAACCGACGGGCATGTGTAAGTCCCCTTTCCCCTCGGCGATGAGCACGATCTGCCGCCGGTCAAGCCCTGCTGGCTGGCCGAAGTCATCGTGAACGTGGACGTGCTTGATAAATGGCGTAGCCGACTTAATGGACTTAAGGTAATCGAAGCCATAGTATCGGGAGGCGATGTAAGCGTGGCCACAGTCGAGAGTCAGCCCCACGTTGTCTTTGCCAACCCCCTTCACCTGCTCAACCAGACGGTCTACCACCCCGCTGTAGTTATAGATGGCAATGTCACCGGCGGGGGCGATGCGGTAAAAAAGGTCAACGCCCTTCACGCGCAGGCGGCGGACGAGCTCCCAGAGCGCCTCCTCGTCCACACGGGGGTCAGCGTTCTCCACGCATATAGTGACCCCTTTCTCCCTGGCAAACTCTGCGAGTTCGGCCAGGGCCTCCCGCTCCATTCGCTTGCACTCCTCGACGAAAGCCTGGTCAGGCAAGGAAAGGAGTTCCCTGGTAAGGGCCAGTGTCCCCAGATACTCGCTCTCCAGCTCAACCCGCCCGCTGTGATAAACCAATATCTCTGCCTCGATCTCGCTGGCAAACTCGATGCTTGCCTCAAAGATGCTCTTGTGCAACGGGAATCTCTCAGCGTCCATCAGATTCAGCCAGTCGGAGCAGTGCACAGTGTATTTGAGGTCGAATCTGGCCAGCACATCTTTGACCCTTTTCATCTGCCTGAGGTTGAGCCGTCCATTGAGGATGGCGTCAACCCCATGGGCCGGAATCTCCACGTAATCGAAGCCGACACGCTGAAACTGAATCAAGTCTTGTTCCAAGAGATCCAGGTTGCCATCCAGCCGGCCACTGTGAGCGTTGATGCCAAAACCTTTGATGGGCATGTGATAGTCACTCCTATGTGATTTGCTTAAACGAGTATCTCCATGCCGTCGTACGCGATCGTGATTCCACTTTGTTCTTGCGCCCACTTTGCCAGTTCGTCGTAGGGTCGGTTGTGGTGGTTAAAATGGGTCAGGATCAAATGCTTGGCTCCTACCCGCTCCTTTAACTCGACCGCTTCAATCGAGGTGATGTGGCCATCATGGGGTGGGGAAAAGCGGGGGGTACTGATGATGAGCAGATCAGCCTGCTTCATCAAGCAATAGGCGTAGTTGCTGAATCGGTTGCTGGTGTCGGAAGTGTAGACGATCTTGCGACCGCCCTCGTAGAGGACCAAACCAAAACAGGGGACCGTATGGCACACGGCAAAGGGGGTAAAGAAAAAACCATCGAAACGGACGGCCATTCCGGGGTGAAAAGCGCAGTGGAAGGCGATCTCCGGCAATCTATCCCCCCAATTCTCTCGTTGCAGAGCCTCGTACACTGCTGGCTCGGCAAAAAGGTCCACTTCCGCTTTCCAGTAAAGGAACTCTTCCAGCCCCCCACTATGGTCGTGGTGGGCATGAGTGATGAAGATACCGTCAATACGGCGCACTTTGTTCTTGAACAGCAATGATCTAATGTCCGGCGGGGTGTCGATCAACAACTCGTAGCGTGGCAACGAGAAGATGAGAGCGTTCCTCGCCCGCACCAAATTGCCGCCTTCCTGTCTGGCCCTGACACAATGGGCGCAGTCGCAGTTGATAGCCGGGATGCCCTCGGCAGCACCGGTGCCCAGAAACTTAATCCTCAAGGTTACACCTCTGTGACCATGCCATCGTAAGCCACAGTTACCCCCTGGAACTGGCTGACGAATTCCTCCAGCTCGTCGTGGGGCTTGTTCTTGTGATTGATGTAAGTCAGGATCATTTGTTTGGCTTCTACCCGTTTCATGAGCTCAATCGCCTCAACGGTGGTGATATGATTTCCGCTGACCGTATCGAAGGTGGGGGTATTGACGATGAGCAAATCGCATTGCCACATGACCCGCCGCGCGTAGTTAGTCAGACGAACCGGGGTGTCTGAAGTGTAAACGACCCTGGCATTGCCCTCTTTCACCGATATGCCGAAGATGGGTTGTCGCAGCCGGGCAGCAAAAGGGATAATGGAGAAACCGCTGAAGTAGAGAGAAGCGCCCGGGTAGTAGGGAATGTGGAACATGACGGCATCGAGCATCTCCGTCCAGTGCTCCCGTTTGATGGCCTCAAAGAGGCTATCCTCCGCCAGGAAATCCAGTCCTCCCGGCCAGTACTCGAACTCCTTGATGCCCCCCATGTGATCGTAGCGGGATCGGGTGGCCAGAATACCGTCCAGTCTGGTGATGTGATATTTGTTGATCAGACTTCTGATGTCCGGGGCGCAGTCTATTAACAACTCGTAGCCGGGCAGAGAGAACAAAATAGCATTTCGCTCGCGGACCAGTTTTCCCCCCTCGTTTCTGGCCCTGGTACAATGGGCACAATCGCAGTTGATGGCCGGGATGCCCTCGGCAGCGCCGGTGCCCAGAAACTTGATATGCACGCTCAAACCTCCAATGTCAGGCCATCGTAGGCCACTGTTATCCCGTAGGGAGCGACTCTCTCCACCAATTCCTCGTGCAGGAGATTGTGGTGATTGATGTGGGTGATAACCGCCCGCCGGAGGGAATACTCCTGCACCAGGGAGATGACACCCTGAACGCTAATGTGACTGCGGTACGGCTCAAAGGTGGGGGTGTGAAAAATGGCCACGTCGGCCCCGGCCAGCAAGTGACGATGGAGGTTGCCCAACTCAGGGCTGGAGTCGCTGAAGTGAAGAACCCGCGTCCCTGTCTCCTCGAAAGCGAAACCATAACAGGGAACGTGGTGGATGACCTTGAAGGGCATTACCTTCAAATCGCCGAAATGTAGCCAGGTGTGGGGGTAAAAGCCGGAAAGGAGGGCTCTGCTTTCCAGACGCGGGGTCAACCGGAGCTTAGGCAGCACGTCGTAACCGGCGAAAATCGGCAACACCCGGTTCCAGTACTCGAATTCTACCAGCCCGCCAATGTGGTCGAAGTGCTCGTGGCTCAGGAGAACGGCCGACAGGTCGAAAACCTCAGCCTGGTTCAAAAGCGCGCTGATCTCCGGTGGGGTATCGAGGAGTATCCGATGTCCGGCTGCTTCGATCAATAAAGAGGCCCGTCGCCGGACGTTGTGACCTCCCTCTGCCCTGGCCACCCGGCACCGCTGGCAGGTACAGCCAAAACTGGGGATCCCCTCCGCCGCGCCCGTGCCCAAAAACTTGATTCTCAATTGCTTTGCTCCTCCTGGGCAGTCTCCGTCCCCATTATACTTCGATCTGCCGTCGGCGTCAACGTGGCATCCCAGGGGCGCATTTCACCTCCAGGGCGAGGTGGCGCAGAATTGTCGCGCCATCCCCCAGGCCGAGATCGGCCAGATAGGGATTGTAGACGTACTTCAGGGAAAAATCGCCGTCGAAGCGAGCGTGGAAAGCCAGCGCTCTGGCCGGGTCGAGGAACCAGTCGCCGCGAGAGAGGGTGTCGCCTGTCTCCTGGTTGTAGCCCCAGGGAGTGTTGGCCTTGTCCTCGCCGTAATCGTCACCGTCAATGGCCGCCGGCAGAACGTGCCCCTGGTAGTCGAAGGGTTGATCGAAAGCCCGTCCTTCGCCGATTTCATCCCGGCGCACCCAGAGGGTGTCGTAGATGGAGACGAGTTGGTACGATATGTCCTTGTCCTGGAGACTCTCCGGCACCTCGGCCCGCTCTCCCACGCGGTAGACAACGCGGTAGGGCACGAGAATCTTGCGCTGGGCGTAGATGCCGTGACCATACGTCTCCACGTAGACAACGGGGTGGCTCTCCTCCAGCCGAACCGAGCCTTTGACCTTGAGGAAGTTCCCGCTCACCGACCGGTCCGCGGTGTAGAGGTAAATGTGACTGTGGGCCAGTGTCTCCACGGCCTGCAAACGACCAAACGGCATGTCGTTCTTGGCGACGACCACCTGAATGGATTCCATGTCGTTCTCGTGGCAGCCGTCGGACTGTTCGCATGGGTCTCTGGTGTAGTCGCGGGGATGGAACAGGGCGTAGAAGAGAAACCAGTGGGTCTCCGTCTCCACCACCGAATAGTAGACGTAGGCCGAGAGGTCACCCGTGGGCTGGTTCTCCCAGTTGTTGTTGCCGATCCAGTCGCCGTCGAAATCCACAGCGGTGATGAAATCCTGGTTCGAAGCAACACCCTGGTTAATAACGGGGGCGTAGTAGCGGGCCAAGTCCTCGTGAGAAGCCCCCCTTTCATCTCCCCCGATGAGGGAGGATGAAAGGGAGGGAGCAGCCGTCGGCGTGGACGACGTGCAGCCGCTAAACGCCAGCGTCACCAAGATCGCCAGGCTCAAGGCTATGATAGCCTTCAAGGGCCCGATTGATGACGCTTTCGGGTCAATGTTGGGCTGACTTGGGATTTGGGGTTCGGAGTTTGGGCTTTGGTTCATTGGAATTTGATCGGCTGTACGCCAGCACCGCTGTCACGTCGTCCAGGGTGCCGCGCCAGGGGCCGGGTTGCTCCTGTTTCAGGGTGGTGATCGCCGCCGCGAAGCGGCAAGCCTCCTCGGCGGACGCGCTCAGGCGCTTGCCCACGTAGGTAGCGAAACAGGTATCCCCCCGGCCTGTGCGCCCGGCCAGCGACCGGGGGGTGAAGGGCGCTTCGTATATCCGCCCATCGGCGTAAACGGTGACGCCCGACGATTGGGTGACGACTACTTCACGGGGGCCGTAGGCAGACAGTTGACGGGCGGCGACTCGCAGATCGGCCTGGCCAGTGAGGAGTTCTGCCTCGGCGCGGTCTATCTTTAGATAGGTCACGTGCGCCAGGCCCTCGGCCATCTCGGGCCACTGGCGAAAGACCAGGTGCTTATTCTCACGGACGCGGACGAAGCCCTGTACGTCCAGGCCCACCGGGCCACGAGCGGCCAGCGACTTGAGCAGGGGCAAATCCACTTCACCGGCGATGATGGGTGCTATCAGATATACCTGAGCCGATAGGTCAGGGATTTCCTCTCGCCGGAAGGGGCCGGCAAAGCCCAGCAGCTTACAAATGCGGCGCTCCATATCGGCCGACCTGTAGATATTCTCGATGCCCGAGGTCTCCGGCGCGGCTGTGGCAAAGACCCGAACGCCCTCTTGCTTCAGTTCATCCAACAACGGAAAATCGTCAGGATGCAGGCGGGTGACGACGGCCACGCGGACGCCGATGCGCCGCAAGGCAACGCTGCCATAGTAGACCGCACCGCCCGAGGCAACCTCGCTTGTGCCGTCCACTACCAGCCTGTCTTTGGCAAAATGGCCGATCATCATGATGTCAACGTTGTACACTGCGTTATTGACCTCCAAAAACGTAAAACGTGAGACATAATGCGTGAAGAGTCAGCATGGCATCCGGGTCACGTTTCACGCATCACATTTCACGCTTGAAGCACTTCATACAGCGCCAGGATGTTTTCAACCGGCGTTTCGGGCATGACGTTGTTGGTAGGAGCCAGGATGAACCCACCCCCCTCTCCTAAAACCTGGCACAGCCGTGCGGCCTCGGCGCGCACCTGATCGGGAGTGCCTTGCGATAGAACGGCTTGAATGTCCAGCGCGCCGTGGAAACATAGCGCATCGCCGAAGTCCTGCTTCAGCCCGGCAGGCTCCATGCCCCTGGCCGACACCTGGATGGGATTGAGGATGTCCACGCCCATCTCGATGAAGTCCGGGATCAGCGGGCGGACTGCACCACAGGTATGGTACATGACCTTCTGCCCATACTCTTTGGCCTGGGCGATGAAACGCCGTAAGCTGGGCTTGATGAACTTGCGGAACATTCCAGGACTGATCATCAGCCCATTCTGCAATCCCACGTCGTCCGCTATGAAGTAGATGTCCGTGAGATCACCCACAGCTTCGAAGATGCGGCGGTCAAACTCCAGGTAGAACCCCTCTACCCTGGCGATGATGGCCCGCGCCAGGTCGGGATTCATCGCCAGGTCCATCATGAATCGCTCCATGCCGCGCAAAAACATAGCCAGGCGCAGGACGCAGGTGGCATTGGGGCCCGGGTCGCGGATGACCAGAGCGTACTCGCTCAACGCTTCGCAGGTCGGGCGCAAGCCATCGTAGTCGAACCAGTCGGGGTCGGGCCAGGGGTGAGCCTCTACGTCGGCAATGGTTTGAGCATCCGCCAGCGGTGGTTCGATGATCTCCTCGAAGGGACCCACCATCCGCTTGCGGATGCCCCACCAGTCTACCCAACTGCCGTCGTCGAAAGTAGGCAGCCGTGGCCCAACGTAATCCGGCCAGACAGAGCGTAAGTCAACGCCCAGGGTCTGCCAAACGGCCTCGTCGTCTCCCACACCGAAGTGATCGCGAAGGCGGTCCGTAACCGGTGGCAGCGCCCACAGGTCCACCGGCACCCGATCCGGCTCAGTGTGATTGATGGCGGCCAACACCCGCTCTTTACTGTTCATAGGCTTGTAGCGCGTAAAGTGTAAATGCGTAAAACGTAAGGGGCGATTTACGTTTCACGTTTTAATCTGTCCAGAGCAGCGATTGCTCCGTCTGTGGATCGAAGAACTGTATCTTGTGGGTGTCGAAATTCAGCCGCACCATATCGCCGACCTTGAGTCCCTTCTCTGGATCGGCCAGCACGTGGATGTCGGCCTTGCCGATGCGCACGTCCACCAGATCATCGCGACCCAGCGGCTCAACGACGTAGACCTCGCCGACGATGCCCTCATCACCGAGGGTTATGTCCTCGGGACGGATGCCCATGATGATTGTACCTTGCCCGGCGGCCTTCACGCCCCGGTCAGCAGGCACTACCACGTCGAACCCCTCCCGGCGGGCGTGGTAATCGCCATTTTCGCGGACAACCTCCACCTCCAGGAAATTCATCGGCGGGTTACCCACAAAGCCGGCAATAAAGAGTGTGCGTGGCCGGTCGTACAGTTCATCGGGAGTAGCATAGGCTTGCAAGCGGCCATCCTTCATGACGGCAATGCGGTTAGCCATGGTCATGGCTTCCACCTGGTCGTGGGTGACGTAGATGGAGGTTATGCCCAGTTCCATCTGCAAGCGTTTGATTTCACTGCGCATCGTCAGGCGCAGACGAGCGTCCAGGTTAGAGAGCGGCTCGTCGAACAGGAGCAAGTCGGGCTCCTTGACCAGCGCCCGCCCCAGAGCCACGCGCTGCTGCTGGCCGCCAGAAAGCTGTGCTGGCTTGCGGTCCATCAGGTGCCCGATGCCCATCATATCAGCCACCCGTTGCGCGTGCTTCTGCATCTCCTCTTTCGGGACCTTCTTAAGCTTGAGCGGATAGCTGATGTTCTGAAAGACGGTCATGTGGGGGTAGAGGGCGTAACTCTGAAAAACCATGCCGATGTTGCGGTCCTTGGGCGCAAGATGGTTCACTATCTGCCCGTCGAACTTAATGATGCCTTCCGTAGGTTTGTAAATGCCCGCTATCATCAGCAGTGTGGTGGTTTTCCCACATCCAGAGGGTCCCAGGAAAGCGACAAACTCACCATCCCCAACCTCCAGATTGATGTGGTCGGCTCCCACCACATTGCCCCAGCGCTTAGTGAGATTCTCAAGCTTTACTCGCATAATTCTCTCCTCAACTTAATGAGTCTAGGCAGGGCAGAGACCGGGTGATCAGACACCACCCTTGGCCCCACCAGAGTAGATATTGAGCAGCATCTCCTGGGTGAAGATGAAAAAGATCATCACCGGGATAAGCTGGAATAAGCCCACGGCGGCGATTTGATTCCAGTTAGTCGGCGCGGTGTCGCTTATCAACTGCCGCAGGTAGACCGGCAGGTTGGCCACCTTCGTGCCGACGGTGAAAGTGAACGGTATCAAGAATGCCGACCAGCCGGATAGAAAGTTGAAAATGGCCAGCGCCGCCAGTCCCGGCTTGATCTGGGGCAGGATGATCTCCCACCACACGCGGAAGCGCGAAGCGCCATCAATGAGCGCAGCTCGCTCCATGTCCCAGGAAATGTTGTCGAAGAAGCCCTTCATCAGCCACACACCAAGCGGCAGCTCCAGACTGACCATCACCAGGGCCACACCGCCAACAGTGTTGTAGCCGAACCTCGGGCCAAGCACGGGAATGCCCGAGATGAAGTTCAGGACGAAGAAGATGGCGATGAGCAAGGTGACACTGGGGAAAGCGTGCAGGATAAGCGTCAGGGAGAGGAACGCTTTGCGGCCAGCGAAGTTCATGCGCGACAGCGCGTAGGCGGCCAGCGACGAGACAAATCCGACGCCGACGACCATACCCAGGGCAATGCCCAGCGAGTTCAGAGTCACGTGCCAGATCTTGGGGTCGCGCAGGAAAGCCCAGTTCCGCAACGTCCAGCCGCCGATGTTACCATTAGCGTCTATGGGAAACAAGCCCTCGGTGCGATACGAAAAGGTGGCGATGATCAGCCAGGCATAACCGATCACGATGGGCAGGATGCTGATGATGAGCAGAACGTAAGGGAGGGACCGGCCCAGAAAGCGCCTGAGATTATACAACGGACCGATATCACGGGTTGTCGTAGCCATGTGGGGTTCCTCCTACAACACGTCAATCTTGGGCTCTTGCACCAATTCATTAAAACGGAACACGCGCAGGTAAATGACTGACAGGGCAATGCCAATGATCACCAGGATAAACCCCCATGCTGCGCCGTAGCCCCACTGGTTATGACCAAAGTAGGTTTTCAGAGCACGCTTGTAGGCAGTAAGCGCCCACACTTCGGTAGTATACAAGCCGGGCCCGCCTTCGGTCAACAGCAAGATGTACTGAAAAGATGTGAGCAACGAGAGGGTCTGATAGGTGGTCACGAACAGCAGTGGCCATTTGATCATCGGCAGTGTAATGTCACGGATGATTTGCCACGTCGAAGCACCGTCCACCTTGGCGGCTATGATGTAATCCCTGGGAATGGCCTCGATGGCCGAGGTGAAAATGATCATCCCGAATGAAGCCCCGACGAAGCCGTTTACCAGGATGACGAAGAGCCACGGTTGTTTAACGAGCCAGTAGCGAGGCGCGACACCAAACGGGGCCAGCAACTGGTTGAGAATACCAAACGGGGGTTGATGGGCGATACGTCGCCACATCAGGACATAAACCACCGAGGGAGTGATGCGTGGTAACAACCACACCAAACGGAAGAAAAAGCCCGCTCGACGGTTAATGTGGGTGGTCAGCAAGGCCAATACCAGCGCCAGCCCCACGTTAAAGAAGCCCAGAGTGAGGACGACGTAGCGAATGGTATTGCCCAGGATCTTGGGGAAGAATCTGTCTCTGAACAACTTGGCGTAGTTATCCAGGCCAATGAAGGTTAAGGGGTCGCTAAAGTTGGAGCTGGACAGATCGGTTAGACTGATGACGAAAAGGATGATCACGGGGATGAAGAAGAACACCGTCACCAGCACCGCAGCCGGGCTCATGAATCCCCAGGCACCCAGCGTCGCCCTGATTTGCGCCCAGCGCGAGATCTGCCCCTGGCCCGCCACTGCTTCGTCGCCAGCAATAGTCTCAGCCATTGGGTTGTCTCCTTCCCTGGTGATAGGCGGTCTCCTCATGTTTTGCATTGATAGGGCTGGAGGAAGCTCGCTTTCTCATCAACACAATCACAGGAACACAATTACAGGGAGACCACCTGGTAATAAACAAGAACAGGTCTATCCTCGATAAATCTCTGCCCGATAGACATAGACATA
Organism: Anaerolineae bacterium; assembly: GCA_021162125.1. Classification (GTDB taxonomy): domain Bacteria; phylum Chloroflexota; class Anaerolineae; order JACIWR01; family JACIWR01; genus JACIWR01. The sequence goes on along the minus strand of JAGGZG010000298.1, from coordinate 8,519 downwards.
GACGATGAGGCAGGGGAGAGGGGGACTTCCCCCTCTCCAACCTGCCTTTCACCGCTATTAGCGAATCACTACGTGCTCACCAAGCTCGTTTTGGAGCTGCTCAACCACCACATCGAGAGCCTCTTCGGGCTTCAGATCGCCGGACTCCACGGACTGGATGCCGAGGTAGTAGGCTTCTGACCAGGCGCTCCAGTAGGGGCTGTTGGGCAGGAAGGTGGTGAACTTCAGCAAGGGGAGAACTTGGCTCAGGAACTTGTTACTGGTGTAGGGCGGGTAATCTGCCTGGGACTTCAGGATGCCCAGGTGCCCACTGGCGATGGCGTAGTCGGTGTTGAGTTGAGGCGTGGTCGCCTTGGAGATCAACAGCAGCGCCAGGTCGGGATATTCGCACTGCGAGCTGACCATGTACACCAGCGGGTGGGTCAGGGTGATGGGCGTGTCTTTGCCCTCTTTAAGAGCTGGAATCGCGGAGAAGCCGAAGTGCTCCCACAAGTAGTCCTCTCCACCACGGTCGGCGACGTAGTTGCTGAACCACTCGGCCCAGTTCCACGAACCGCCGAACAGGAAGAGCACGTCACCGTTCGTCCAGCCGGTGTGCCAGCTCGTCCAGTCGCCATCCAGGCGGGTAGGTGAAAGGATGCCGCGCTCCTGGGTAGCCGAGTACAGCAGCTTGTAAACCTTCAGAGCCGCGTCCTTCTCGAAGATCAGCGCATCTCCTTCGTCCTGGATCTGGCCACCAGCGGCGTAGTAGTAGTACAGGAAGTCGGGGCCATTCTTGGGACGATGCCACCAGCCATTGCCCTCGGCAACGACGCCAGCCTTGACGGCCGCTTCGGCGGTATCGAGCATATCCTCCCAGGTGAACTCGCCCTTGGCGACGCGATCCGGCAGACTGGCGATCTCCTCGTCGCTCCAGCCCAGCTCCTTCAGCTTCGTCTTGTTGAAGTACATCGGGCGGGCCTCGGCGTCCTGCGGGACACCCCACATCTTGCCGTTCCACTTGGTCGCATTCCACAACGAGTCAATCACATCGTCGAATTCGGGATAGTCACCAATCATGTCGGTGACGTCGGTAATGTACCCGGCCGGGGCCCAGTCGCCGATGTGCTCGTGGCCGGAGCAGATGATGTCCGGCGCTTCGCCGGCATCAGAGGCGAGCTCGAACTCGGTCTTGTAGTCGCCCCAGTCCGCGTTGTCCTGGATGATCTCCAGTTCGATGCGGCGATTGTCACCCTTCTCGGCCAACGCAGCGTTGGCAGCACCTACCGCAGCCAGCAGGTTGTTGCAGCGTCCTTCCTCGTGGGGCGGGGCGGCCTTGCAGCGGGCGACGAGGTGGACCAGTTCACCGCCTGTCGGCACCGCGACGGTTTCCTTGACGACTACTGTCTCTTTAACTGTTACCGGGACGGTCTCTTTAACAACCACCGTCTCCTTGACGACTTCTGGCGTCGGAGTGGCACAGGCAGGTAGCAGCATCGAGACCAGAGCCAACAAAGCCACGATCGTCATCCATTTACGGGTAGTCATTTCTTTCCTCCTTTTGAGATTTGTAATTCTGAGAATCTCATACACTCGCATCCGAAGAACCAGCCAATTTCCCCTCGTTTATCACCCCCTTTCATCGAGCGAGCTCTCCCGGCCAAACCTATTTTGTCCCACAACACCACAGCGAACCAGGAAACAGACGAATTTCCTTTCACCCAATTATTCGTCCCATTCCGAATTCGTTGTAGCGTCTCACAACAACCGCTCTCCGAGAGAACTCCAAGCCCCCCACCAGGGAGAGCCGATACTTACTTTCCCTCCCCCACCGTTCAGATCCAGGAGCACACTCAGCCCCAGAGTGGCCGGCACGAAGCTCGCACTACAAGCTCCCCCTGCAGAACCACTTTGGTCGGCGACTCCTCGCCGGCCAGCAGCTCCAGAAGCATCTGCATGGCTCGCCGGCCCAACTCACGGCGTGGCTGGCGGACGGTGGTGAGCGGGGGATTGGAATAAGCCGCCCAGTCTATGTCATCAAAGCCGACCAGTGAGACATCATCCGGCACCCGCAGTCCCGCCTCGCGGAGGGCTGCTGCTGCCCCAATGGCCGTCATATCGTTATAGCAGAAAACCGCCGTTGGGGGAGGATTCAGAGCCAGAAGCTGCTGCATTCCCCTCTTACCGCCCTCGGCCCTTCCGTCCCCCACACCGACGAGCGCAGGATCAAAGGCGATGCCTCGCTCTTGCAGAGCCTGCCGGTATCCCGCCAGGCGACTCCTATTTGCCTGCTTTTGGGGATCGGTGGCGATGTAGCCGATCCGTGTGTGGCCCAACTGCAGCAGATAATCCACGGCCAATCGGCCGCCATGCAGGTTGTCAGTGGAGACAGAATAAGCGTATTCACGGCAGTTAGTGAGAACAATGGGAATACCAAGCTGCTCTTGCAAAGCAGTATAAGCGGTGTCGAGGCGCGAAGAAGTGACGACGATGCCGTCCACGCGGTGCTCGAGGAAGGCCTCGACGATACTTCTCTCCTGAACGGGGTCATTGTAGAAACTACACAGAAAAACCCGGTAGCCGTTGTCCAGGGCCACCTCCTCCACCCCTAGCACCACCTGCGACAGAAAGGGATCGGAGACGGAGGGCAGCACCAGGCCAATGGTCATAGTACGTCGAGTAACCAGGCTGCGAGCCACGGCACTGGGCGTGTAGCCCATCTCCACCGCCAGCCGGCAGATGTACTCTTTCGTCTGCTGGCTGATCCGAGGATGGTCGCGCAGGGCTCGAGAAACTGTGGAGGGGGAGACGCCGGCTGCTTTGGCGATGTCCTTGATGGACACGCTCATCGTTCAATCCTCTGAACTCACCCTGTGAAAAGAGTGCTCTGCGGCTCCCAGGTACGGGGTCTGTGCTTCGGTCCCGCTCGATCCGGGATATCTTGCACACGTTTGCAGTGACGAAGCTTACTTTAAGCCCGTCCTTGGGCCAGAGTTGTGCATACGTTTGCACACATGCAATAATAACATAATTTGCCTCGTTTGTCAATATTTTTTAAGCTGAGAACGCATCTCACTTGGGGAGCGGACCCTCCTGCAGGTTTGGAGCCCAGTGGCACTAACTTTTGCGTTCACAGAGACAGGAGCGCTGCTTTCGACCCCTCCCCACCAGGGCGAAAAGCGGCATCGGGTTTGGAACCTACGAGAGGGTTGGTAGTCTCCCCCTCGTGTGTTGGTGCTCCTCGTCCGCCCCGCCGGGCGCTAAACCGCCCGGCTACGAGGTGAGAAGCCCCCTTCGGGGGCTCCAGAGGCCCGGAGGGCCTTGCATCTCGTAGCCCGGACGTGGAACGTCCGGGCGGGTCTGAGCGACCGACACGTTACCGGGAGACTACCGAAGGGCTAACTTGCCCAAAACTCCCTCAGCCGTCTTGCTCGGCCAGACGGCGTAGAGCCTCGCGGGCACGGGCCAAACGGGACAGTACGCGCTCACGGCCCAGGATGCGCAGCGTGCCAAACAGGGGAGGGGCGACTCTCTTACCGGTGACAGCCACGCGGATAATACCGAACAGTTGGCCGGCTTTCAGACCCAGATCACTGGCCAGTCCGCGCAGGGCTGTCTCCAGCGTCTCCTCCGAAAAGTCGGGCAGGCTCTCCAGAATCTCTATGGCCCGATCCAGGGCCGCAGCGCAATCGGCGGCGGTCATCTTCTTGGCGATGAGGAGCTGGGGATCGTAGGAGATCTCCTCAAGGAAAAAGAAATCGGCCAGGGCCACGATGTCGGCCAGGGTCTTGAGACGCTCCCGTACGAGGGGTATCAGTTCTCTTAGTTCCTTCCGTCTCCTTAACTCACTCTCCTCGATGCCCAGTCCCGCCGCCAGGAAAGGCACCAGCCGCTCGGCCAGGTCATCCGCCGCCAGTTGGCGGATGTACACCCCGTTCATCCACTCGAGCTTGTCATAGGAGAACGCGGCCGGGGCGCGATTGACGCGGAATAAGTCGAACCGCTCGATCAGCTCCTCCCGACTGAAGATCTCCTGCTCCTCCCCTCCTCCTGGTGCCCAACCTAGAAGAGCCAGGAAGTTGAAAAGTGCCTCTGGCAGATACCCCTGGTTACGGAACTCGGTGATAGAAGTAGCGCCGTGCCGCTTGGAGAGTTTCTTGCCGTCGGGGCCCTTGACCAGTGGGACGTGGCAGTAAGTCGGGACCTCCCACCCCATTGCCCGGTAGATCAAAATACGCTTGGGGGTGCTGGAGATCCAATCGTCACCACGGGCGATATGGGTGATCTTCATGTAGTGGTCATCCACCACCACCGCCAAGTGATAGGTGGGGAAGCCATCTGACTTGAGGAGAATCTGGTCGTCTATGCCGGCATTCTCGAAAACCACATCCCCTTTGATGACATCGTGGACGACGGTGCGGCCCTCCAGCGGGACCTTGAGCCGGATGACGTGGGGTTCGTCTGGGGAGATGGCGCCCGATGGGAGGTTGCGGCAGTGGCGATCGTACATCACTGGCAGCTTGCGCGCGCGCTGCATCTCACGCACCCGCTCCAATCGCTCGGGCGTGCAGTTACAACGGTAAGCCCAGCCTCGCTCAATCAGTTCCTCCGCTACCTGCCTGTAAAGCTCCACCCGCTCGGACTGGACGTACGGCCCATAAGGCCCACCGACGGCGTACTCCTCAGCGTTCTCCACGCCCAAACGCTGTAACTCCTCCACTCCTGGCCCCTCGTCCCAGTCCAGCCCAAGCCAGCGCAGCCCATCCATAATGACGGTGACACTCTCCGGCCGGTACCGTGTCCGGTCTGTGTCCTCAATGCGCAAGATAAACTGCCCGCCCATCTTGCGGGCAAAGAGCCAATTGAAGACCACCGTTCGCACGTTGCCAATGTGCGGATCCCCAGTCGGGCTGGGGGCAAAGCGTACGCGCACTGGTTTGTCGGTCATGGTTTTGTTCTCCACATCTGTTCGGCCAATTTTCTTATCTGTTCGCGGTAATAGCGGTAATTGGCAAAGAGCACGCCACAGCGCACCCGCTCGTCGGCCATGGGGATGTACGCTCCCTGGGCCAGGAGCGCGGGCACGTGGGCCATTGCACGGTCAATCGCCGCCCGATCCTCGTAGAGGGCACGGGCATCAATCCCGCCCAAGAGCACCAGGTCAGGCCCGTAGCGCCGCCGCAGTTCGGCGTAATCCACCCCGCCCGCCGCCGCCGAGCACACCCACAGCCCGTTGATCCCGCCCTCCATCCAGACGGGGATCATCGGCCCCACCGCGCCCTGGGTCCAGACGATGACCAGGTCAATCCCTTTGGCCCGCAGGAAGGATGTCAGCCGCCGGTAGTTGGCCAGCATGAAGCGTCGCAGGTGCTGCGGGCTGAAAACCGGGGCGTGGTTGCTGGCACAGGGCTCGTAGAGCATGGCGAAGTCGAACTCGACCTCATCCAGCGCCCGCTCGATGGTAGCGATGGCGAAGTCGGTGAGGTGAGCAACAGCATCCTCCACCAGATCAGGCGCATCGTGAAAATGGTAGAGCAGGTTGGTCAGGCTGCGCCAGTCGCCGACGGCCAGCGACTCCAGAAAACCCTCCCAGACCACGATGCCCAGAACGTGCTCGCGCCCTCGCCAGCGGGTCACGTGGGCTGGCCAATCGTCGGGATAGCGGCCCGGCGTGGTGGGGTCGTAGCAGCGTTTGAGACGCTCGAAATCGGCGCCCCCCTTTAGCTCACCCTCGAAGCGAGGCAGAGGGTCCAGGACGAGGGGCACGTCCTCGTGATGGCCCAGCACCTCCCACCGGTCAAAAGCGAAGTACTCTTTGGCGGTCATGCCCCGGGGCATTCCCTGTTCGTACCACTGCTCGAGAACGTCCTCCCGCACTTCCCAGTCGTAGTAGGGAATGCGATCCGGACGTCCACGGCGCACGGTCTCCAGGAAGCGCTGCCGGGCGTTCATCACACGCTATCCCGTCAGAACTCGATTTTGCGGTGGCGCATGACTACGCTCTGTACCAGACCAATTCCAATAAGAAGGGTGACCAGCGAGCTGCCTCCCTGGCTGACGAAGGGCAGAGGGATGCCAGTCACGGGCAGCAGGTTCAGATTCATCCCGATGTTCACCACACTCTGGAAAAAGATGATCGTTGCCACGCCACAGGCGATCAGCCGGCCAAAGGTGTCGCGGGCCAGTTGCGCGGCGCGGATAATGCGCATGAGAATGATGATCAGCAGGGCAAAGAGCAGCAGAGAGCCAACCAGTCCCATCTCCTCCGCGATCACCGAGAAGATAAAATCCGTATGTCGCACGCGGAGAAAATGGAGTTGGCTTTGGCTACCGCTGGCGAATTCCTTGCCCCAGATCCCGCCGGAGCCGATGCTGATCAACGCCTGGCCGATGTTGTAGCTGGCCTCCGGGTCGGCGGATGGGTTCAGGAAGAGAAGCAGGCGACGGCGCATGTAATCGTGTATGGATATCCAGAGCACCGGTGTAGCCAATCCACCCGCCAGGCCGAAAAGGGCCAGGTGTCGCAGGCGCAGGCCGGCCATCGAGATCATGACCAGCCAGACCACAGCCAGGACCAGTGCTGTGCCCAGGTCTGGTTGCTTGTAAATTAGCACGGCAGGGACAGCCATCAGCACGAACGAGAAAATAACGATGTGCAGGCGGTCCATCTGTTCTTCATAAACAGCCAGAAACCTGGCCAAGACCAGGATGAGCAGGATTTTCGATAGCTCCGAGGGCTGTATGGGGAACAGGCCCAGGCTGATACTGCGCTGCGCGCCGAACATGGTTTGCCCCAGGGCGAATACCACGCCTAGCAAAAGCAAAGTGATCACGTAAATGAGCTTGGCGAAGTGCTCGTAGAAGCGGTAGTCAATGGCGGCCACCACGAACATCAGCAGCAGACCCCCCAGCGCATAAAGGGCCTGACGGGTTGCCAGGCCTTCCAGTCCAGGGGTATTGATCGTCGCGCTGTAGATCATGGCCACCCCAAAGATAATCAACAGGATGATGGTGGCCAGCAGGACGAAGTCAAATCGTCGCCAGATTCTTCGGTCCATGTTTACGGATACCTAATTAGACGCGCAGGGCCGACGTGTGGGCCAGTTGCGTTTGTCAGAACGTGCGCAGCCGTGCTCTCATTTCCGCCGCTGACGACTACCCTGCAGTGGAATGTTGGCCACCAGTCGGCTCTGACGCCTGCTCCGGGTGAAAGTTACCTCCACGCCCTCGCGATCAATATCCACGTGCCGGGAGATAACGGCAATGATCTCGTCCTTCAGTGTCTGCAAAAGCTGGGGAGAGATTTTCGCCCGGTCGTGCACCAGCACCAATTGCAGCCGCTCGCGGGCAACCTCGCGGCTGGTAGGCTCACGTCGTCCCAGCAACTTGTCCCAGATGCTCATGTTCCCCTCTTGGTGATCTGTGCGATGGTATTCGTTCATCAACGATGTGGGCCGGCACACTTCTGCTGTTCCAGCCCTTTCGCCTTTGATTACCGGCCACGCACCAGGCGAGCCAGACGATCCATAAGGCTGGGGTTCTCGCGGATGACCATGAAAGGCACATCCTCACCAATCACCCGGCGAGCGATGTTGCGAAATGCCTGTCCAGCGGGCGAGTTGTTATCCAGCGCAACCGGCCGGCCCCGGTTCGTGGAGATGATGATGTGCTCGTCCTCGGGGACAATCCCGATCAGGTCAATGGCCAGCAGTTCGACTACGTCGCTGGTGGCCAGCATGTCCTCACGCCGGATCATATCGGGCCGGAGGCGGTTGATTATCAGATAAGTGGTGTCCTTCTCCTCGGCCTCCACCAGACCGATGATGCGATCGGCATCGCGCACGGCGGACACCTCTGGGGTGGTGATGATCAGAATCTCATCCGCCGGGGCAATGGCGTTTTTGAATCCCCGTTCTATGCCCGCTGGCGAGTCAATGATGACGAAATCGAATTCCGGGCGCAGTTGGTCGGTGAGGCGCACCATGTCCTCCGGGCTGACGGCAGTCTTGTCGCGCGTCTGGGCGGCGGGTAACAGGTACAGCTCGCTGAGCCGCTTGTCTCTGATCATCGCCTGCCGCAGCCGGCAACGACCCTCCACCACGTCCACCAGGTCGTAGACGATGCGGTTTTCGAGACCCATCACCACGTCCAGGTTGCGCAGGCCGATGTCAGCGTCAATGGTCACCACTCGCTGGCCTTGTAGAGCGAGGGCAGCTCCCAGGTTGGCGGTAGCGGTGGTCTTACCCACTCCCCCTTTTCCGGAGGTGATGGTCAGGATGCGTGCAGCCATGGTTTCTCTCCTGGCGATTGTTCGTTACCCCCCCAGCACTCATTTTACTACATATAGCCGGGAAACTCAAATACGTTCTTAGCGAACGCGGGCCCTACTTGTAAGCTATTTTGAGCCCCAGGACTCGACCACGATCCGCCCCTGGCTGACGAAAGCCATCTCGGGGCGAACGTGGCGCGGCCGCCGCTCGTCCGGTGGCCGGGCGACCAGGTTACCAACGCGCAACTGTGTAGGAGTCAGCTCCAGGGCG
>JAGGZG010000026.1 GCA_021162125.1 Anaerolineae bacterium | reverse complement strand
TGCTGTGCCTGATCAACGACATCCTCGACCTGGCCAAAATCGAAGCCGGGCGTATGGAACTGCACCGCGAGAAAATTGACCTGAACGAGATCATCTCCCTGGTGCTGAGCACGGCCAGCGCATTGGTCAGGGACAAAGAAGTTGCTCTGGTGTCGGAGGTGGAGCCAGCCCTGCCACCGGTCTTCGCCGACCAACAACGAGTGCGCCAGATACTCCTCAACCTGGTGTCGAATGCCATCAAATTCACGGATAAGGGGAGCGTCACCGTGCGGGCCGAGACCGACGATGAAAATGTCACCATCAGCGTGACCGACACCGGAATCGGCATCCGCGCCGAGGACATCCCCATCATCTTCGAAGAATTCCGCCAGGCGGACGGTTCCACGACGCGCCGGTACGGTGGCACGGGACTGGGCCTGCCCATCAGCAAGCGGCTGGTAGAGTTGCATGGTGGCCAGATGTGGGTGGAGAGCGAGGTGGGGACAGGCAGCACTTTCTCGTTTACCCTCCCCCGGTGGAAGCCAGGCAACTCGCTCCCGGATTCAGCGGTGGAAGGCGAGCAGCCCACTGCCAGGCTCATCCTGGTCGTGGACGATGACCCACAGGTGATTGCCCTCTTCCGTCGCTACCTGGAACGGGAAGGCTATCAAGTCATCGGTGTGCAGGAAGGGAAGAGAGCCGTGGAGCAGGCGCGTATCCTGCACCCCTTCGCCATCACCCTGGACCTGATGCTACCCGATGTGGACGGCTGGCAGGTCTTGCAAGAGCTGAAGGCCGATCCACAGACGGCAGACATCCCGGTCATCGTCTGCTCTATCCTTGATGATGGACACAAAGGGTTCACTCTGGGAGCGGCGGACTATCTGGTCAAGCCCATCTCCGGCGAGCAACTGCTAAGAGCACTGGCCCGGGCGAACGGCCCGGGCCGGCGGATACTCATCGTGGACGACGATCCTGACTACGTCCGGCTGCTGGGTGCCATGCTTCAGGACGAGGGCTACGAAATCAGTATGGCATACGACGGCCAGGAAAGTATCGAACGCATCCGTGCTGAGTGCCCGGATATCGTACTCCTGGATCTGATGATGCCCGGCATGGATGGCTTCGACGTGCTGGAGGCGCTTAAGGCCGATGAGACTACGCGAGATGTGCCCGTCATCGTCATCACCGCCAAAGACATCAGCGCCGACGATGCCCAGCGGCTGAATAGCCACATCGCCTCGCTGCTGCACAAAGGATTGTTCACCCCCGAAGAGCTACTCAAGGACGTGACGAGAGCGCTGGCGAAGATCAGGGCGGAATAGCTCTTACGATACTGATGCCCATAGGCCCCTGGGGGTCTTACATTGGCGAGCTATTCATCCAACACCGTGCGCACTTTGTGTAACACGTCCTCTATGGTGTAAGGTTTCTGTAGAAAGCCCCGCACCCCAGCCTTCAGGATATGCTCCGCTCGTCCTTCCTGGCTGTAGCCACTGGACAGCAGGGTTCGCACCTGTGGATCAATTTCCCGCAGGCGGGTGAACGTCTCCTCGCCACTCATTTCGGGCATGATCATATCCAGGATGACCAGGTCAATCTCCTCGCGCCGCTGGCGGAAAAGCTCTACCGCCTGGACCCCATTCTCGGCTGTCAGCACGGTGTAGCCGGCCGCGCACAAAATACGGCGGGCCACATCGCGGATGACTTCCTCGTCGTCCACCACCAGGATGGTTTCCGTTCCCCCGGCCAGTGATTTCACCGGAGGACTAGGCAGGGTGACAGTCTGCGTGGAGACGGGCAGATAAACACGAAAAGTGGAGCCTTTCCCAGGCTCGCTGTCCACGCGGATAATCCCACCATGATTACGCACGATGCTATAAACCATGGCCAGCCCCAGACCACTGTGCCGCCCCCCATGCTCTCGTTTAGTGGTGAAGAAGGGTTCAAAAAGGTGAGCCTGGGTTTCAACGTCCATTCCAACGCCAGTGTCGCTCACGGAGAGGAGAACGTAGTCCCCGGGCTTCAGATCTGGTAGGGCGCGCCCTGCATCCAGGGTCACGTTCTGGGCCTCGATAGTGAGCCGTCCCCCCGCCGGCATCGCATCACGGGCGTTCAGGCACAGATTGAGAAGCATCTGTTGCAACTGAGCCGGGTCTCCCTCGACGGCGGGTAGTTCGCCGTTCAAGCGAGGCTCGATCATGATGGATCTATCAATCGTGCGTCCCAGCAATCTGACCACCTCTTGGATGGTCTCGCGGAGATCCACCGGACGTGTCTCCGGCCTGCTCCCCCGCGCAAAGGCCAGAAGCTGATTGGTCAGCTCCGCTGCCCGCTGGGCCGAGTGGATAATGGTCTCCACGTCACTACGAAACGGGTCGTCGGCGGCCATCTGAGCCCGGATGAACGAAGCGTAGCCCAGGATGCCCCCCAGGATGTTGTTGAAGTCGTGAGCGATACCCCCCGCCAGCGTACCCAGGGCCTCCATCTTTTGCGAACGGCGAAGCTGTTCCTCCAACTGCTTGCGCTCGGTGATGTCGGTGAACACCGCCAGGGTGCCAACGTACTGACCGGTGACGAATTGGGGCCGGGCACTGATCAACACCGGAATTTCGCGCCCATCTTTGGTCAGGAGGGCCGCCTCGTACCGGCTGGCAATGCCCTGCGGACGCTTGCTGAGCTCCTCGCTGACCTTCTGCCTGTAGCCAGGCGGGACTATTTCCGTCCAGTGACGGCCGATGAGCTCCCCCGGTGCATAGCCCAACATGTCCTCGGTCCTGGGATTGACGAAGGTAATGTTCCCCTGCTCATCCTCCACGAGAAGACCCTCGGTCATGCCCTGCACAATGCGCTCGTTGAATTCCTTTGCTTCCCGCAGGGCTTGATAGAGCCGGGCGTTCTCGATGGCAATGGCCGCCGTGGGGGCCATCGCCTCCAGCAGACGGCGGTCGCGCGTGGTGAAAGTGCCCTCGGCCTTGTTCAGCGCCTCGATCACACCCACGACGCGACCTTTGATTTTGAGTGGCACACAGAGCACAGAACGAGTCACAAATCCGCTCAGGCGATCAACATCTGGGTAAAAGCGGGGATCCTCTCTGACGTCGGGCACCAGGAGCGTCTGCCCCTTTCGCGCCACCCAGCCCGCGATGCCCTGATCTGGCTGCAGACGCAACCCCTTCACCCGCTCCGCGCCTCCACCGGCAGCCGTGGCGAAGATCAACTCGCCGCTGGACTCATCCACGAGGAGGATGGAGGCTGCTTCCATACCGAGCACTTCGTTGATGCGGGCCATGAGCTTGGTGAGCACTTCGTTCAGGTCCAGCGTCGAGGTCACCGCCTGGCTGACCTCGTTGAGGAACAACAGGTCCAAATTGCCCTGTTCCAGGGCCTGTTGAGCTTTCTTGAGACTGGTGATGTCATGGCCAACCACCACCAGACCCACTGTTTGTTCCCCGTCTCGCAACGGCGTGCTATTCACGGAGACGGTGAGGAAAGAGCCGTCTTTGGCGGCCAGCCGTATTTCCAGGGCTTCCTGCCGACCAGCCAAGGCGGGGGCCACCGTGGCCCGAGTCACTGCCCGGTCACCGGGATGAATGAGCTCGACAAACAGGCGGCCGATCAATTCGTCACGGTCGTAGCCGCCGAGATCCGCCGCCGCCTGATTGCACTCCACGATCCTGCCCGCCAGGTCTATGCACAACATTGCTTCGGAGAAATTCTGCAACACTTCCCAGGATGAGGCCCTCAGGACACGGCTGACCCGCTGGAAGTCCATGTATTCCGTCACCTGAGCAGGCAGATGTTCTGTGGCGTCCCTCAACTCCATTCCATGCCTCCTCGTGGATACTTTGCCCGGCTTCAACAACTCTTTACATTTTACCACGGCTGGGCTGGATGTCAAGGTGCAATTACCAACTAAAGACCTCCGAGGTCCAAGAAACCCCGGAGGTCTGAGCTGAAATCCACGCCAATCATCCCCCGCCAATTGCCGGAAAAAGCATCACCTCGTCGCCATCATGCAGGGGAGCGGCCAGGTGTTGTGGGCGAGCGACCTGGCCGTTGAGGAACACGCGCAAATGGGGGGACAGTCCCCCATCCGCTCGCAGGGCGATAGGCCGCAGATGGGGGTAACGCTGGCACAGGAAGACGATCATCTCCGTAGGAGTGGTGCCGGCGGGTAGCGCCAACGTCTCGCCAGCGCAGCCCACGGCATCCTTAATGATATTGTAATAGCGCAGGGTAACGGTAATCTCGCTCATCCGCTGTTTATACAGCCCTTTACTTGCCGATGAGCCGTGGTACGTGTTGCGTGTTGCGTGTTGCGTGTTGCGTGGGTGCGTGATGGAATGCAACACGGAACATGCAACACGCTTGCACATCGGGCGCGACTCTGTTTTCACTAAACCAAACTGCACTGAGTATACCTACAATAAGTCCAACCGTGCGATGGCTTCGTCCAGCCCCAGTTCACGCAGTTTGGCGGCGGTGGGATAGCCGGTAACCGGATCCCAGCCCCGCAGCCGGTAGTATTCCTCCAGCATAGGTTCCAGTTCGATTATCTGGCCTCGCGCGTTGCCGGAGGGCGACGGTTCCGCGGTGAAACGACGGGGCAAGCGATCGTCCGCGCGAGAGATGCCATGCCACACGTCGTAGCAGCGTTGCAGGTTGTAGATACGCTCGCCAATGCGCTTCAACCGCTCGACGGGCATCTCCATCCCGGTGGCGGCTTGAATCGCGGCGGCCATGTCTGGCCAGTAAATCTCCGCGAAGACGAACGTCCCCCCGGACTTGCAGTTGCCCGAGGAATCCACTACTGCGCCGAAGTCCTCGCCGTCCTTGACCAGCATCGGCTTGTGTCGGTAGCTGAGCGGCTCCACGATGTCGGGCATGTAATCCTCGCCGTAACGCCGTAACCCCTCGGCGGGATAGCCCGTCTCGTCAATGATAGGGAAGCCCTTCAGGTGGTCCGCGCCGCGTGTGCTGGTCACATGGGCCAGGCCCATGCTTTTCTGAGCGCGGCCATCCTGGGCCGGGATCTCCATGCCCTTGACTTCCATCGCGTACTCGGCAGCCCCCCGGCCGATGGCCTGCGCCGCGCGGCGGACGCCCTCCGCCAGCAGATCACCGAAGCCCCGGCGGTAAGCGATCATCTCCAGCAGACGGTGGACCAGGCGAGCATCGCCCCACTCCAGCGTCAAGCCGCCGGTATCAGAAGAGGTGAGGATACCGTGCTGCCATAGTTCCATGGCAAAGGCAATGGTCCGCCCCGCCGAGATGGTGTCCATCCCCAGTTCATCGCACAGTTTGTTGGCGTACAAAATGGCCGGCAGATCACGGTTCCACACCCCCGCACCCAGCGCGCCCAGGGTCTCGTACTCCACGCTGCGGATCAGTGTCCCCGCGAACTCTCCTTCAGTGACGCGGTACACCTTGTCGCACGAGACCGGGCAGCCAAAGCAACTTACGTCGCGCACCAGGTAGCGTTCGCGCAGGCGCTCGGCGCAGATCTCCTCGGCGTACTCGAAGCTGCCCTCCTGGAAGTTGCGCGTCGGGAAACGGCCCATAGGGTTCATCAATACCACCAGGCCCGGCGTGCCGTAGCGGTGCACTCCCGGATAGAACTCGTTGCCCCGGATGCGGCGGATGCAGTCCCGGGCAATGGCTTTGAAATCGGCCACATCGGCCACGGCCACGTCACCGCTGCCGCGCACGGCGATGGCCTTGAGGTTCTTGCTGCCCATCACCGTACCGATGCCGCAGCGAGCCGCCGAGCGGGAATAGCTCACCTGGATGCAGGCGTAGCGCACGCCGTTCTCCGCCGCCGGACCGACGGTAGCGAACTTCCAGTCGCGGCCCAGTTCCGCCTCCAGTATCGCCTCGGCCTCACTGACCAGCTTTCCCCACAGGTGACCCGCGCTGCGTAGCTCGACGCGGCCATCCTCAATGCACAGGTACACCGGCTCTGGCGCACGTCCCTCGAAAATTAACATGTCGTAGCCGGCGTATTTCAACTCTGGACCGAAGAAGCCACCGGCGTTGGCGTCGCCGTAGATGCCCGTCAGCGGCGATTTGGCGATGAACTCCAGCCGCCCGGAATTGGGCATCAGTGTGCCACACAATGGGCCGGTGGCGACGATGAGCCGGTTATCAGGGCCCAGTGGATCCACGTCCGGCCCGACTTCGTCCCAGAGTATCTTCGTGCCGAAGCCGTTGCCACCCAGGAACCGCTCGGCGAATGAGGGGTCCAATTCGCGCACCTGGATGTCACTGGTGGTCAGGTTGATGCGCAGGTATTTGCCACGGTAGCCCTTGTAAATCATGTTACCTCCAGAACATAGACATACCGAGCGCGTATGAGAAGAGTGAAAACAAGTCCCCGTGTTACGTGGTGCGTGTTCCGTTCCAACACGCAGCACGTAGCACGCAACACGCCAGGTGATGGGTGTCATTGAGATTGAGCACGCTCAGCCTTCCCCACTCGTATCCGATGATCGTAAGCGAGCCCGGGGCCACAGTGAAGTGCCAGGTAGCCGACAGGGGCGCGCCAAGTATTCGGGCGACGATGACTTTGATGGTCCACATGTGAGCTACGACGGCGACTATGCTCGTCGGATGCGCGCCCATAACGTCGCGGAGCGCAGCCCAGGCCCGGTCTTGAAGCTCATCAAAGGTCTCGCCGCCCGGCAAGTGCACGCTGGTCAGGTCGGTGTTCAGTCGCTCCAAAAGGCCGGGGAACCGCGCGCGGATCTGGCTGGCCGTCAGCCCCTCAACCTGACCCTGGTTCAGTTCTCGCAGGCGGGGATCGGTGTGAATCTCCAGGCCGTGGTGGACGTTGATGGCTTGCGCTGCATGGTGTGGCGTTGCCCCAGGAAATGGCCGCTCGGCCCCACGGTATCAATCACATCCAGCGCCAGCGTCGCGGTATTTACGTCCACGCCAGCCATGGCCCGACACACCGCCCCGATGATCTCTATGATCCGCGATGATCATTCACCCATCGTCACAATCACCCGATACGTCTCCGGGCTAATGGCTGCCTCCAGCGCTTCCTTAAGCTGCGAGAAAGGATACACTGCCGAGACCAGGGGTTTCATGTCCACGATACAATTAGAGAGCAATCCCACCGCCTGGAGGAAATCCTCGTGGTCCTGGCTCATCGTCCCGGTGAGCGTGATCTCCCTGCCGTGGAACAGGTTGGGATCAATGGTGATCATGCTGTCACGCGGGTGCACGCTGGCGTACACCATCACCCGACCACCCTTGCCCACCGCGCTCACCGCCTGCTCGATGGCTGCAGGAATCCCGATGGCACAGAAAATCACGTCCGGGCCACGTCCACCGGTGAGCTCCTTCGCCCGCCGGACAAAGTCCTCACTAGCCGGATCAATAGTCGCCACCGCGCCCAGCGACCTGGCTTTGGCAGCGCGCGTTGGATTAGGCTCGCTGACGATGACCCGCGCGCCCAAACGCTGCACCAGCGTGAGATGCAGCAGCCCCATAATCCCTGCGCCGATGATGATCACATTATCTGCCGGTTCCACTCTCGCCTTCTTCACGCTGCGCAGCACGCAGGCCAGCGGCTCGGCCAAACAGAGCTCCTCAAAAGGCACGTCGCCGTTATCTACCGGATAAAGCTGGTAGTCCTCGATGAGAACGTACTCGCTCAGACCGCCGGGTCCGGCCGGTCCGTGTTTGGGGCGATTGGCCCAGGCATTGTCACAGATGTTATCCAACCCACGGCGGCAGGAAATGCACTGCCCGCAGCGGGTGAGCATCGCCGCCACCACCCGGTCGCCGGGTTTGGCTGTAGTCAGCACCTGCTCGCCGGCTTTCACCAGCACCCCCGACACCTCGTGCCCGCCCAGCAGCGGATAAAAACCCTTTTCAATGCCGGCGTAAACCCGCTGTTCCCAGGTACATAGCGCGCAAGCGTGTACCTTCACCAACGCCTGGGTGGGCCCCGGCTCCGGGATGGGCACTTCTTCGAACTCGATCTCCTTCACGCCCGTCAAAATAGAGCGCGTATACGTATTTGGCACTGTTATCGCCTCGCTTTCGTTGATGTCAGCCATCCGATACCGTCCTGCTATCCGATACTGTCCTGCCATCCGATGCTGTCCTGCCATCCGATGCTGTCCTGCCATCCGATGCTGTCCCGCCATCCGATGCTGTCCCGCCATCCGATGCTGTCTCGCTATCCGATGCTGTCTCGCTATCCGTTGTTATAGCAGCTTGCCCGCCGCCTCCGGCGTAGCCCCGTCGTGGATAATCGCTGCCAGCGCAGCCGTCATTTTCTGCGGCTCAGGGTACTGATAAATATTGCGCCCGATGGCCACGCCCTTTGCTCCGGCCTGCATCGCATCGTACACCGTGCCCAACAAATCCTCGACGGTCTTCGTCTTACCGCCACCCAGCACTACAATCGGCACGTAAGTTGCCTCAACCACCCGGCGGAAACTCTCGACATCGCCCGTGTACCGCGTTTTGACGAAATCCACGCCCATCTCCGCCCCCAGCCGGCAGGCGAAAGCGATGTTTTCCGCCGTCCACCACTTAGCCGGGTTCTCGAACCCGCCGGGGAGCATCTCGGCCAGCACGGGCAACGCCCACTCCCGGCATTGTGAAACCAGGCCCGCCAGGTAAGGCAGAGTCTCCGATTCAAACCCGGAACCGGGGAACCCCATGCACACCACCCCATCCGCCCCGACGCGCAGTGCGTCAATTGCGTCGTAAATGAGTGACATGCTGCCACGCTCTTCGGGCAACATGGAGGTACCGCCATCCACACGCAAAATCAGCCCCGCCCCGCCAATAGCCTCGGTGAAACGGGTCGCTACCCCATAAGTAGTCATAATCACGTCGGCCCCGCCGGCCAAAACCTGCTCAATCACCCGGCCGGGGTCCTCCAAACCTGGCACTGGGCCCATCGCCCCAGCGTGATCCATAGCCACGATGAGCGTCCTGCCATCACTCCGAAAAATGCGCCGCATCCTGCGCTCTTTTGCTCCGTACACCATATCACCTCCCTGATACACTCAGCGCAATTTGGTCCAGTGAAAACAGGGCCGGGCCCGACATGCACTTTCGACCCTCCAAGGCGTGTTGCGTGTTACGTGGTGCGTGATGGGACGGAACACGCAACACGTAGTCATCTCGCCCCATTTTCACAAAGCCTAACTGCGCTCAGTATATAACTAATCCGTTACTGTCCTGCCATCCGTTGTCCACAAAAAGGCTATGGGCCGGGCACTCCATAGCGCCTGCCGTCCGCGCCCGGACCCATAGCCTATCACCGAACCGGCATGGCTTTCGGTGGGCGTCTAGAAGAAGCCGAACTCCCCAAAGATGGGATAAGCACCCAGCACAGCCACCACGATCATAACGATCATGACAGTTGTAGCCGCGACCTTCTTCTTCTCCAACAGCCACCACACCAGTAGTACCAACAGCAGAGGCAACAGATTGGGCAGCAAGCTATCAAGTACGGACTGCAGTTCGAAGGTCGTACCACCGATGGAGAACTTGATCGGAGTAGACAGCTTGACGAACTTGACAGCCAGCGCCCCCATGACAAAGTTGCCCAGCACCCCAGCGCCGGTGATCACCCGGTTCAGCAGACCGCTTTGCAGGATGTTGGTCACCGCGGCCTTGCCTTGCTGATAACCGTAGTACCAGATCATCCAACCCACTCCCCACACGAAAGCTGCGACCAATATCGCAAAGAGAATGGGACCGAAGAAGTTGCCTTGCAAGGCCAAGCTCATTCCAATGGCCAGCGAGATGGGGATGACGATGCCCTGCTGGATGGTGTCACCGATGCCGGCCATGGGCCCCATCAGACCTGTCTTCACTGCGTTGATGGCGTCGTCTGAGATCTCAGCCCCCATCGCCCGCTCTTCCTCCATAGCAATGGTTATGCCATGGATCACCCCGCCGATGTCCGGCTGAGTGTTGAAGAACACCAAGTGCCGGGTAAGGGCCGCGCTGATGTCTTCCTTGGTCTTGTACAACTTGCGGATGATGGGCGTCATGCTATGCGCAAAGCCCGTGCCCTGCATGCGTTCCCAGTTGTAGTTGGAGTGGGAGAAGAACAGCCACAGCAGCCACGACTTGAACACGTCGGCCCTGGTCAGCAGACCCGCGCGTTCCCTGGCCTCGGCAGTCGGTGCTGGAACCTCCTCCGGCTTCGGCATACCTTCGACAAACAGCACGTGCAGGAAAGCCACGCATGCGCCGATGATGGCAAACAGCAGCAAGTTGAGGTCCCCACCCGCCAATGAGGTGATCAGGAAGCCAATGAAGAAGTAGGGGAAGAGGGAACCCCGGAAGAGGAACTTGAGGTTTAGCGCGATACCCAGGGCAGAGAGCATGCCGCTGGCCACGTACAGACCACTCATCACCCATCCGGCGTGCTGCCCGATCCAGTCCAGTGCCCCGGCCACCGCTGCCGAGCCCAACCAGGCAGCCAGAGCTACTGGCACAGCGTAGATGAGGAACAAGAAAGGCTGGGAGAAAGCATAGTTGGACAGGGCCACGCCCCGGATGTCGCCTTTCTCCGCATACGAATCGGCGATGTGGGCGAAGATTGAACAGGTGGACATGCGCAACGCCCAGGTGAGGCCACCTAGCAGCCCCAGTGGTGCAGCCAGAGCCAACGCCTGTTCATGGTCCAAGCCACCGCCCAGCGCCAGAGCCGTACCCAGGTACCCGGCCAGGCCAGGGTCACCGGGCAGCGAGCCTCCCGCTGAGATCCAGCCCAGATAGAGGACGTTGATTTTAGCACCGATCAACATACCGTCCATCGGCCGGCCCATGACGATACCAACCAGTGTACCGGCCACCAGTGGACGATAGAGCACGGTGAAGCCCATGTTGGCGAACCAGGGTGAGAGAGCCAGGTAGTACATAATCCCGACGATGGCCGCCATCAGGAAACTCACCTTGACAGCCGACTGCTCTTGAACTGGCGGAGCTGCATGAACGGAAGAGAAGAAAGCACCGAGCAGCACCAGCGTCAGGCTAACCACCATAGCCAGTGCAAGTTTCTTTCTCACGAGAATCCTCCTTATTGCTTACGAAACTATGAACATACGAATAACTCGTGCGGATCAAAGCTTGCTTACCAGAGAC
>JAGGZG010000020.1 GCA_021162125.1 Anaerolineae bacterium | reverse complement strand
GTTACTACTCAGGCCAGCGGTTGAAACCGCGCCTGAGGAGCTAAAGCTGGCTGTCCACCTGCGTGGACAGGCGCGCCCACGCAGGTGGACGCTCGGCTGCAAGCCCTCTAGAGGCGATTTCAATCGCTAACAGAAGTAGCCTGAGCAGTTACGATTTGGTCTAGGTAGATTTGGTCGTTGAACCCTGTGGCTGAGATAACCTGGCTCGACCCGCAACCGACCCCTGTCCCAGAAGCGCTGCGCGAGGCCGTGGGAGGGCATCCGCTGGTAGCGAGGACACTGGCCCGGCGAGGCATCCTCACGGCGGCGCAGGCGCGCGCTTTCCTCGACCCCAATGCCTACGTGCCTGCTCCTCCCGATGATCTGCCCGACCTCTCCCGCGCCGTGGAACGTATCGAGACGGCCATCACCCGTGGGGAGCGGGTGTGCGTGTGGGGTGATTTCGATGTGGACGGCGAGACGGCGACCACGGTGCTCGTCGAGGCTCTGCGCGCGCGGGGCGCGGACGTCGTCTACCACATCCCCGGTCGCCGCGAGTCACACGGCGTCCACCGCCCGGCTCTGGAGCGGATCATCGCCGACGGAACGCAGCTGGTCATCACCTGTGACACCGGCAGCACCGCTCACCAAGCCATCGCCTACGCGCGGACACAGGGCGTGGACGTGATCGTCACCGACCACCATGACCTGCCATCCACGCTGCCCCCCGCCTACGCCCTGATCAACCCCAAGCGCCTACCCGTTGACCATCCTCTGCGCGAGCTACCCGGCGTGGGCACCGCCTACAAGCTGGCCGAGGCGTTGTACGAGAGCGGCGGTCTGGCAGCACAGGCCGACCGCGCACTGGACCTGGTGGCCCTGGGTGTGGTCGCAGACGTAGCCACGCTGACCGGCGATGTGCGCTATTTGCTGCAAAAGGGGCTACAGGTGCTGCGCCGCACCGCACGCCTGGGCCTGCAAACCCTGTTCCAGAGCGCCGAGCTGAACCCGGCTGGCCTGACGGAGGATCACATCGCCTTCGTCCTGGCCCCCCGGCTCAACTCCCTGGGCCGTCTGGCGGAGGCCGTGCTCGCCGTCGAGCTTTTCACCACGAATGACCTGACCCGCGCGCGGACTATCGCCAGCGAAGTGGAGGGCCTGAACAGCCGGCGACAGTTGCTCACCAAGCAAGTGCTCGACGCAGCCCTGGCCCAGATCGCACACGATCCCACTTTGCGGGAGGCCAGCGTCCTGGTGCTGGCCCATCCGACGTGGCCAGCGGGCGTCGTGGGCATTGTCGCCGGCCGGCTGGCGGAACGCTTCGGCAAGCCAGCCGTGCTGATCAGCGCACCGCCGGGGGAACTGGCCCGTGGCTCGGCCCGCTCCGTCCCCGGATGCGACATCCACGCGGCCATCGCTGCCCAGGCGAGAATGCTCCATCGTTTTGGTGGGCATCCAATGGCCGCCGGGTTCTCCATCGAACCGGAGCGCATCCCCGAGTTCCGCGCTGCTCTGGCGCGCACCGTGGAGGCGATGACCAGCGGAGTGCCGGCCCGCCCGCCGCTCCAGGTGGACGCCTATCTATCGCTGGCCGATCTTTCCCTCGACTTGGTGGCCCAGCTTGACCGTCTGGCCCCTTTCGGGCCGGGCAATCCGCCGGTGTGCCTGGTCAGCCGTAACCTGCGCATAGCTAGCGTGGCAACTATTGGGCGTACCGGTGAACACCGCAAGCTCGTGATTGAGGACGAAGCGGGCATCACCCAGGTCGTTCTTTGGTGGCAGGGAGCAAACTGGCCATTGCCGGAGGGCTCTTTCGACCTGGCCTACATCGCGCGGGCCAGCGACTACCGGGGGCAACCGGAAGTCCAGCTTGAGTGGCTGGACGCGCGGGAGGTGGAACAGCCGTCCGTCGTCGTGCGGGAGCCGGCCCCCGCCGTCGAGGTCGTAGACTACCGGCGAGTCCCAAACCCGGAGGAGCAGCTTGGCCGGTTGCTGGCCGCTGACAACGTCCAGGTGTGGGCCGAGGGGGAGGTTCCCCGTGGCGTGCCGGCCCTGGGCCGCGATGCACTGTCGGCAGGGGACGTGCTGGTCATCTGGAGCACACCGCCCGGCGCGGACGAGATGCGAGCTGCGATGGAGCGGGTTTCACCACGGAAAGTAATTCTGTTCGCCGTGGACCCTGGGTTGGACGAACCGGCGGTGTTTCTGCGGCGGCTGGCCGGATTGGTACGGCACTGCTTACGAGCTCACGAGGGACGGGCGAGTTTGTCCGCGTTGGCCATTGCCACTGCTCAACGCCAGGAGACGGTGCAGGCAGGTCTGCACTGGCTGGCGACGCGGGGACAGGTGCGGATCGTCGAGGACGAGGGTGGGCAGGTGATCTTGGCCCCCGGTGACGGGCAGGTCTCGGCGGCAGCGGACCATTGGCAGCGCCGCGTCGTTGCCCTGCTGGAGGAGACGGCGGCCTACCGTGCCTACTTCGCCCGCGCGGACGCGACAACCTTGATCCCCGCCCAGGCGGATCCGGCCCGCTCGTGAAGGTA
Organism: Anaerolineae bacterium; assembly: GCA_021162125.1. Classification (GTDB taxonomy): domain Bacteria; phylum Chloroflexota; class Anaerolineae; order JACIWR01; family JACIWR01; genus JACIWR01. The sequence goes on along the minus strand of JAGGZG010000020.1, from coordinate 10,001 downwards.
CAACCACCAAGACACAAAGGCACGAAGTGGTGAAAGAGCAAGCGGCTTTCATGATTCTTGGTGTCTTGGTGCCTTCGTGGTGGATTTTCGAGCACCCGATCATGAAAAATGAGGTGGTGACGATGGTGGAGAAGACGAACGCGATGCGGCTCCTGGACGCCCGGAAGGTGCCTTACGAGGTCATCACCTTCTCGCCGGACATCCACTCCGCCGGGGGTGTGGCCGAAGTGGCAGGCGTCCCGCCAGCACAGGTTTACAAGACGCTGGTCGTGCGGCGCGAGCGGGGCAAGCCGCTGCTGGTGATGATCGCCGGCGACCGCGAGCTTGACCTCAAGCTGCTGGCCCGGGCGGTGGGCGAGAAGAAGCTCAAGATGGCCACCTATCACCAGGCCGAGGAGTGGACTGGCTTGCAGGTAGGGGGCATCTCCCCGCTGGCACTGCTCAACCGAGGATTCGAGGTCTACATTGACCGCCCGGCGACGAAACTATCCCACGTTTACGTCAGCGCCGGGCGGCGGGGGCTCAACCTGCGAGTGCCGGTCGAGGCACTGATAGCGATCACCAAAGCCAAAGTGGTCGAGGTCACGGGGGAATCAGGATAAGGTGCGACGCACTCCCCAAGTGCGTCGCACCTTTATCGTGCCGGGCGACCGCGAGGGTCGCCCTCCAAAAGCACGGACAACCTCCCGGCAATGCCAGACCGGGAGCCAAACCTCCGAGGTCTTGGAGACCTCGGAGGTCGCTCTTCTTCCAAAAAGCTCAGGCTGCTTTCTGTCTCTGGAGCAGGCTGACCAAGCGGTGTTCTTGTTCTTGCAGCGCTTCCTCCAGTGGCTGGACGTTGAACGTTGATCCCAGTTCAACTTGATCGGGCACAGGCACCGGGAGTTGATAGGCTCGCCAGAATAGTCTGCCCGCGCAAGAGAAGATGGCCAAGCCCGCTCCCCGTTTGCCCCCATTGGTTTGCAGATATAGCTTCACCAGATCTAAGTCTTCGCGCAGGGCTGCTTCTGTGCCGTTTCCATGCAAATGCGGCGCGATTTGACGTCTGAATGTTTCGTAAGCACTCCGCTTTTTCTCTGGAGTGTCAAGCTGTAAGTATACACTCAAAGCCAAACTGTCCTGTCCATCAAACTCTTTCAGCGTCCTCAACTCTTTCTCGGAAATCACCGTTGACCTCCCCTTGACCAGAGATTTGCGTCTATACCACACAACAAACAGGCCAGCCCCACATACGCAGGTTTGGCCTGTAACATTCCTCGCAATTCACCCTGATCCCCTCGCGAGCGTGGAGGGACCGGGTAGCGCTGTGTTGAAGAAATGTGGAGCGGACCGGGTGAGCAAGTACATAAATTGTCTTGTAACAAGATGAACACCGTTGTTCCCTTGTTTATCGGTCAAAGCGATCAGCGCTTCAGACACAAAGAGGTGAGACTCATCTCACCCCCGTCCCATTAACCCCCGCGGCACTAGTATAGCACAGCTCCGGCGAGCTGTCAAGCACAATTTGCGTGAAATCCCGAATCGCTGCACTCCCCCCTCGCTAAACTCGTTTTGACAAGGACATCATAGTAGCGTATAATGGCGGCCAACGTGTGGACTGCAGCAGAAAGCGAAGCAAAAGATGAAAGATTGGCAGCCGACTGACGAGGAGATGGTATCTGCATCAATCTGGGGTTGGATCCCAAGTCTCTGCCCGTCGTAGGCCACCTCACCGATCCCCAGAAGCTGCGGGCTGTGCTGGAGTCATTGCCTCCAGAGAGCCGCGAAGCACTGGATTACGTACTGGCTAAAGGTGGCTGGGTCAAAATTGGCCCACTCACCCGCCGTTTTGGAGCGCAGGATGACGTGGGCTGGTTCTGGAGTGAAACTGAGCCGCCGACGTCAACGCTGGGCAGGCTTCGCGTGCGGGGGCTGCTTTTCGTGGGCAAGGCGGGCATCGGCGGGCGGAACTACACAGTGGCCGTGATTCCCAAGGAACTGCGTGAGCCCCTGGCTGAGCTCCTGTCCGAGCTCCCGTAGGTGCCAGGCAAAACAAGTACCGCCCAGGGAGCACTTTGCTCCTGAGAAAAGCTCTCGCTCGAGCAAAATAGGAGAGAGACGATGACTTTTTTCACCGTATCTGACTTACCGGCGGCGGACATGCTACCCGGCATCACCCGCCGCGCGGTCTATCTTGATAATGTGATGCTCACCTTCTTCGACTTCGAGCCGGGAGCGGTGGTGCCGGAACACGCCCACCCTCACGAGCAGATCACCTACGTCCTCGAAGGAGCGATGGTTTTCACCCTGGGCGAGGAAACGCGCACCCTTCGCCCCGGCGACGGAGTGTGCATCCCCCCAAACGTGCCCCACAGCGCCTCCATCCTCGACGCGCCCACCCGCGCCCTGGACGCCTGGCATCCGGTACGCGAGGACTACAAGTGACAGTGCGAGGCAGGGCTCACAGGCGGGCCAGGATCGCGCGCGCGGTGACCAGCCCTGTGGCGGAGGCCTGCACCAACCCGCGGGTGATCCCTGCGCCGTCGCCAGCGGCGAACAGGTTATGCACCTCGGTCTCCAGCTCATCGCTCAGTTGCAGGCGGCAGGAGTAGAACTTGACCTCCACACCGTAGAGCAGGGTGTGTCGCGAGGCCACGCCGGGAGCAATTTCATCCAGAGCGTGGATCATCTCCAGCAGGCTGACCACGTAGCGGTAGGGCAATACCAGGTTGAGGTCGCCCGGAGTAGCGCCTTTCAGCGTCGGGGTGACGATGGAACGCATCAGCCGTTGGTCGTTGGTACGGCGGCCCGACTCCAGATCGCCCAGGCGCTGCACCAGCACCCCTCCGCCGAGCAGATTGGCCAGGCGGGCGATGGATTTTCCATAGGCGATAGGATCGTCGAATGGCTCGGTGAAGTTCTTGCTCACCAGCAGGGCGAAGTTGGTGTTGTTCGTCCTGTGATCGGCGTAGGAATGCCCGTTGACGGTGACCACGTCCCCGGCGAACTCGGTTGTTACCTCGCCATAGGGGCACATGCAGAAAGTGCGCACCTGGTCATCGAATGCGCGGGAGTAGTAGATGAACTTGGACTCATACACCAACTGGGTGATGGGTTCCAGCACAGTGGCCGGCACTTCGACGCGAATGCCCAGGTCTACCGGGTTGCGCTCCAGGGTCAGGCCCAGCTCCGCAGACACGTCCTTTAGCCAGGAGGCACCCTCGCGCCCCGGGGCGAGGATCACAAACCTGCTGCTGAGCGTCTCCCCACGGGCTGTCTCCACGCCTACGACGTGACCATCGACGGCCTGCACGCGGGTCACCGGAGTGCGCTGTTGGATCTGCACTCCACGGCGCAGGAGTTCGTCACGCATAGCGCGCATGATCTCAGCACAGCGCTCAGTACCTATGTGCCGGATGGGCACCGAGATGAAGCGCAGCCCAGCCATTGCCGCTCGCTTCTCCAGTTCCTCAATCTGGTCGGTGCGCGTGCCATACACCGTCTGGCTGGCTCCGTAGTCCACGTAGGTGCGATCCACCTCGGCGACGAGCTCCCGCGCCCGCGCTTCGCCCAGAACCTCCGGCAGGTGACCGCCGACGGCCGGCGATAAGGTAAGCTTGCCGTCGGAGAAAGCCCCGGCCCCACCCCAACCGGAAAGCAACGCGCAGGGTTGGCAGTGAGCGCAGTGGCCGTTCTCCCGTGCAGGACAGTGCCGCTTCTCGATGTCTGGTCCCTTATCGAGGATGGCAATACGCAGGTCGGGGCGCTGGCTTAGTTTCAGCGCGGCGAAGATGCCCGCCGGCCCCGCCCCAACGATGATCACGTCGTACACGTTTTTGCTGTCTGGCATACTCTTCACTCCTCCCGATTTGAGAATGCGATGATGAAACACGCCTAAGAGGGCTAAGAGGGCACCTTATTGTCCCTGTTTCAGACGCAGGCTGCTGGGGGGCGAACGGATCAGTTCTCCAATGCCAGCACCCGTTTCAGGAACTGGCCGGTGTAGCTCTCTGGCACGCGGGCCACGTCCTCCGGCGTGCCCTCGGCGACGATATAGCCACCAGCATCGCCGCCTTCCGGGCCGAGGTCAATGATCCAGTCGGCGACCTTGACGATGTCCGGGTGGTGCTCGATGATGACCACCGTGTTTCCCCGGTCCACCAGTTCGTTCAGCACGCGGAGCAATTTGTCCACGTCCGCCGCGTGCAGGCCCACGCTGGGCTCGTCCAGGACGTAAAGCGTCTTGCCCGTGGCCCGCTTGGAGAGTTCCCGCGAGAGCTTCACCCGCTGCGCCTCGCCTCCGGAGAGCGTCGGCGCTGGCTGTCCGAGCTTGATGTAACCCAATCCCACGTCACACAGGGTCTGCAGCCTGGCGCGGATGGCCGGAATGGCCTCGAAGAAGCCCATCGCCTCGTCCACGGTCATGTCCAGCACCTCGGCGATGTTCTTCCCTTTGTAACGCACCTGCAGGGTCTCGCGATTGTAACGCGCGCCCTTGCACACCTCGCACGGGATGTAAATATCCGGCAAGAACTGCATCTCGATTCGAATCTGGCCCTGTCCCTGGCACGCCTCGCAGCGACCGCCCTTGACGTTGAAGGAGAAACGACCCGGCGAGTACCCGCGCACTTTCGACTCCGGGAGCCGGGCGAACAGGTCGCGGATGGGGGTGAAAAGACCGGTATAAGTTGCCGGATTGCTTCTGGGCGTGCGGCCAATGGGCGACTGGTCAATGTTGATCACTTTGTCAACGTATTCCGCACCCGAGATGCTCTCGTGTGCGCCAGCCCGCTCCCTGGCCCCGTGGAGTATCTGCGCCAACCGCTTGTACAGTACCTCCACCAGTAGCGTGCTCTTCCCGGAGCCGGACACCCCGGTGATGCACACGAACTTTCCCAGCGGGATGCGCACGTCAATGTGCTTGAGATTGTGCTCGCTCGCTCCATAGATGACCAACTCCCGGCCATTGCCGGAACGCCGCGTTCTGGGGATGGGGATGCGCTTGCGTCTGGATAGGTACTGCCCGGTGATCGAATTCTGGTTGCGGATGATCTCCTCTACTGGCCCGGTGGCGACCACGTACCCGCCATCCTCACCAGCGCCGGGGCCCAAATCAATCACCCAGTCGGCGGCGCGGATGGTGGCCTCGTCGTGCTCCACGACGATCAAAGTGTTGCCCAGGTCACGCATGCCCTGCAAGGTGCGAATCAGACGGGCGTTGTCGCGCTGGTGCAGGCCGATGCTCGGCTCGTCCAGGATATAAATCACGCCCATGAGCCGCGAGCCGATCTGCGTGGCCAGGCGGATGCGCTGCGCCTCCCCGCCGGAAAGAGTCGCGGCAGTGCGGCTGAGTGTGAGATAGTCCAATCCCACGTTGGCCATGAAGCTTAACCGGGCGTGAATCTCCTTCAGAATGCGGTCGGCGATCATGAGTTGGCGTTCGGTGAGGATGGGCTTCCCACCATCGCCGCTTGCCCCCCGTAGCTCTTGCACCCAGCGTAATGCCTGGGACACGGACATCTCGGTCACTTCGGCGATATTTTTCCCGCCCACCGTGACCGCCAGCGATTCGGGTTTGAGCCGCCTCCCACCGCAAGCCGGACAGGGCGAGTATACCATGTACTCCTCAATCTTGCTGCGCACATAGTCGGAGGTGGTCTCCTCGTAGCGCCGTCTGAGGTTGGGGATCACCCCCTCGAAAGTGGTCTCGTAACTGCGCCGCCGTCCCTCGCGGTTGCGATATGCGACGTGTACCCGCTCATGGCCGCTGCCGTACAGGATAACGTCCAATTGCTGGGCGGTCAACTCGCGCACGGGCACGTCCATCGGGATGTGGAAGCGCTCAGCAGCAGCGCGCAGAAGCTGGGTGTAGTACCCATCGTCGCGACCAGAAAAGTTCCACGGCTGGATCGCCCCCTCGGCCAGGCTGAGGTCGGGGTTGGGGATCACCAGTTCGGGGTCAATCTCCATCCGCACACCCAGCCCCTGGCAGACTGGGCAGGCCCCGTGCGGGCTGTTGAACGAGAACGAGCGCGGCTCGAGCTCGGCGAAACTGATTCCACAGTGCACACAGGCGAAGTGCTCGGAGAAAAGCAGGTCCTTGGGGGGCTCAACCGAGACGTTCTGGACGATGATCACCCCATCGCCCAGGCGCAGAGCCGTCTCCACCGAATCTGTCACCCGCGCCACGTTGCTGTCCTCCGCCCCGCGACGGACGATCAGCCGGTCAACGACGGCCTCGATGGTGTGCATCTTGTAACGGTCGAGCTCTATCTCCTCGTCCACGTCGTATATTACGCCGTCCACCCGCACGCGGACGAAGCCCGCTTTACGCACGTCCTCGAACACTGCTCGGTGGTGCCCCTTGCGGTCCTTGATCAGCGGGGCGAGGATTATCAGCCGGGTTCCCTCTGGCAGGGCGAGGATAGCGTCCACGATCTGCTGGGCGCTCTGCCGCTGGATCTCTCGCCCGCATTTGGGACAGTGCGGCGTGCCCACGCGGGCGTAAAGCAAGCGTAAGTAGTCGTATATCTCGGTGACTGTGCCCACCGTTGAACGGGGATTGTGCCCCGCGCCCCGCTGATTGATGGAAATGGCCGGTGAGAGCCCCTCAATCTGATCCACGTCCGGCTTGTTCATCTGACCGAGGAATTGGCGGGCGTAGGCGGAGAGTGACTCGACGTAACGACGCTGGCCTTCGGCATAAATAGTATCAAAGGCCAGGGACGATTTACCCGAGCCGGAGATGCCGGTGATGACCACCAGCTTATCGCGGGGAATCTCCACCGTGATGTTTTTGAGGTTGTGTTCGCGCGCGCCGCGCACGATGATCTTATCCTGAGGCATGGTCCACACTCTGGTTTTGAGAACCTATGTTCTACGCTAATTATACACTTCTCAACGCAGTTCGTCAACCGCGAATAATTATTGTAGCACGTAATTGCGCTTTCAGCAAAAGCCGCTTGCCGTGCCCTCGGCCTGGGCTCAGGTCGAGGTTTGGGAAAAAGAACGCCCCCATCATTGCCCATTCGGTTAAATCTGTGATATAATACGAAATGGAGAATAATTTGACCAAAACGGTGACGTTGGCTGTGGGGGTGGATCCGCGGAGGGGAAAGATGCCTTTCAGGTTAGAAGCTGTAGCCCGAACGGACCCTGGCAAAGAGCGCAAGTTGAACGAGGATCGCGTGTTTCAGCAAGTGCTTCAGTCGTCGGACGAGGATGCCATAGGGCTGTTCATCGTTGCCGATGGCATGGGTGGTCACCTGGCGGGCGAGGTAGCCAGTCACTGGGCAGTGGAGACGCTCAAGCGGGAACTGGCTGATCTGTTCGTCCCACGCGACCCCCGTGCGACCTGGAATCTATCCGGCGCTGAATGGCGTGCCCTGCTGGCAGAGGGCAACAAGCAGATCCCGCGCCCACCACTGAGGATGACGGAACGGCGGATACGCGCCGCCGTGGAGAAGGCCAATGCTGCGGTACACGAGTACGCTCGCCACCGCCCAACTGAGGCGATGGGTTCCGGCTCGACGTTGACCATGGCCGTGGTCGAGGGGCCGCTGGCCTTGATTGCCAACGTGGGCGATAGCCGCACTTATCTTCTGCGCGATCACCAATTGCAGCAGATCACGATAGACCATTCCGTGGTGGCCGGGCTGGTGGCGTCGGGCAGGATCACGCTTGAGGAGTCTTATAATCATCCTCAGACCGGTCTGATCTACCGCTGCCTGGGCTACATGCCCACGGTCGAGGTAGACGTTTTCCGGCAGGAATTGCAGGACGGCGACATACTTCTGCTCTGCACCGACGGGCTGTGGGAGATGGTGCGCGATCCCAGACGAATGGTGAGCATTATCGAGGAGTCCCCAACCCTGGACCTGGCTGCTCAGCAACTGGTGGACGCAGCCAATGCGGCCGGGGGCAAAGATAACATCTCGGTGGTGCTGGTGCGGGTGATAGGCACATGAGACCAGTGGGCAATACCTTAAGGCGTAGCAGCGCGCCCCCAGACGTGCGCGTGATCAATAACTTTCCCGGTCGCTATCCCACGGAGGACTGGCAGGTCGCCTACTGGTTCGTCGCCGAGGACGGCCGGCTGGCCCACAACCGGGTGACCCTGCAATTGCCGGCTGGTTACGCCAGAGTTTGTCCGCCCATCGCACCCGGCCAGGATGGCTGTGTGTACCACGTCCGGCGCTGGGGCGTGGCCTGCCGCACCTCACTCCTGGAGAGGATAAACTTTGACCCGTCAGTGCTGGTGTCGCTCCAGCCGGGACGGCCGGACGAGGCCGCCGACCAGGAGTTATTGCGTGCCATGTTCCTGGTCACCTGGTTCGACCTGCCCGGCTACTTCATCATCGCCAGCGACGAACACCCGCTTCTGCTCTTCGACCCGGAGGACTACCTCAAAGGGAGCTACACCCGGTGGCGGACTTACCTCGGGGCGCTGGCCTTTCTCGTCTCCGGGGGAAAGGTCAACGCCGACTTCATTCGCCTGTGCCACGAGTTTCCGTCATCGTACGGAGAGGCGGTCGAGATTTTGTTAGACATCCTGCACGGGGAGGAGACTGTGAAGTGCCTGCCTGTGTGGTCAGCTGATTGAGCTGGTCAGCCGATTGAGTGGATGGAGCCGATACGCCGCATCGGTTCAATCGGCTGAATCGGCTGACCCTTTTCGAGGAGATCACGAAATGTTGCTTTGTATAGACATTGGGAATACTAACATCGTCCTGGGCGTGTATCGAGGTGAGGAACTGGTCACCCACTGGCGTGTGGCTACCGCCCATAACCGCATGCCCGACGAGTATGCGATACTCCTGCTTCAGCTTTTTTCCTACAGCGGGCACGATCCCGCGACCCTGCGGGGTGTGGCTATCTCCAGCGTCGTGCCCCCACTCACGGGGACGTTCACTGAACTCTCGGAAACCTACCTCGGGCTGACCCCGCTGGTGGTGGATGCTGGCGTGCGGACGGGGGTGCGCATCCGTTACGATAACCCCCGCGAGGTGGGTGCCGACCGGGTGGTGAACGCCGTCGCCGCGTACCAGCTGTACGGCGGCCCGGCCTGCATCGTGGACTTCGGCACGGCGACGACGTTCGATGCCATCAGCACAGAAGGTGATTATCTGGGCGGGGCCATCGCGCCGGGCATCCGCATCTCCGCCGAAGCACTGTTCACCCGCACGGCCAAACTGCCGCGCATTGACCTCGTCCGCCCACCACGGGCCATCGGCTCCAACACCGTGCAATCCATGCAATCGGGCATCCTGTTCGGGTACGTGGGTTTGGTGGAGGGGATGGTCGCCCGCTTCCGCGCCGAGTTGGGAGCGGACATGCGCGTGGTGGGCACAGGCGGGCTGGCCGAGGTAATCGCCCGCGAGACCACAGTTATCGAGGCAGTAGACCCCTGGCTCACACTCAAGGGCCTGCGCATGATCTATGAGATGAATCGCTGATGCAAAGTCTGCGCATTGGCCTGCTGGCCGACACACACATCCCCCACCGGCTGGACCGCCTGCCCGCGGCTGTAGGGCGCATCTTCGCTGGCGTGGACTTTATCCTGCACGCGGGTGACCTGGACGAGGCAGACGTGCTGGCGGAATTGGGACGCATCGCGCCGACAGTGGCCGTGCGCGGTAACTGGCACCTGCACCCGCCGAACCGTAGCTCGCCCCACCTGCCGGTGACTGTACACCTGTATCTACTGGGCCAACACGTAGTGCTCACCCACGGGCTGCCGAATCTGGGGTACGGCGTGCTCCTCGAATTTTACGCTCGTGTGTTGGGCCAGCACGCGCGACTCAACGAGCTGATGATCCGTAACCTGCACCGCCATTTTCACAGCGCCGACGTGGTCATCTTCGGCCACACCCATCACGCCGAGGTAAAGCACGTGGACGGGACTCTGTTCGTCAATCCGGGCGCGGTGTGCTCCACACCGGATTTCGACGAACGGCCCGCCGTGGCTCTGCTGACCGTGCGCACGTCCGGCGCCGAGGCGGAGATCGTGTACCTGGATGAGG
>JAGGZG010000157.1 GCA_021162125.1 Anaerolineae bacterium | reverse complement strand
GCGGGCCGGTGACGTGATCTTCGGCATACATCCCTCCTTAGAGCGAGTCTGAAAAAAACGAGGTGAAGGTATCAACCACCAAGTCTCGCCCGAACGTGAACGTTCGGGCTACGAGATGTAAGGCCCTACGAGCCTCTGGAGCCCCCGGAGGGGGCTTCCCACCTCGTAGCCGGGCGGTTTAGCGCCCGGCGGGGCGGACGAGGAGCACCAACACACAAAGGGGAGACTACCTGGTGCCTTTGTGGCGAATTTTCGGACACGCTCTTAAAGATGCCCGGTGCAGCGGCGATTCTTGCCCCACTCAGTATCCACTTGCTCCGGGGAGTATGACTTCGCCAGGGCCCTCTTCCAGCGGTGGTTTGGCGATGACGATCACCCGGTGGGTGTTGTTGGTGTAGGGCCAGCAGGTAACCAGTGTTAACCGCTCGTCGGGGAAAGGGCCGATCCAGCGGGCGTTCTCTCTGCGCTGCTCCAGGGGCACGTCCCGGTCGGGAAGGATCATCTTATCCACCACCACGTAGGGATACACTACGTCCCCTACGTACAGGAACACCTCATCGCCGGGTGCCAGGTCCACCAGGTAGCGGAAGACTTTGCCCCGGATGTTGTGGTGTCCGGCGATCACGGTATTACCCGGATTGCCGGGATAAGCCGAAGTGCTGTGGAAACCAGCTGCGTAATCGGCGACTAGCCAGACCCCGACCAACTCGCCGTCACGCTCGGTCGGCTCCCAACTCACCTCCACGACGGGGCTGTCCAAACCGATGGCGGGGGCCACAATGCGGGTCGGTGGAGAATGGGCCGGGGGCCGCACCGGCGTCGGAGTGATGGTGGGCATTGGGCCTGGCGTGGGCGTCGGTGGGTACGTTGGAGTGGGGGACTGGCCAAGGGCCGCCGTGGGCAATGCAGTGGATGTGTCCGTCGGAGTGGGCAAGCTCAGGGCTAACGGGGTAGCTGGCATGGAAGCGGCAACTACCCCTGTCCAGGCGTGGTAGACCAGCGTCAGGCACGTGCATACCAGGGTCAGGGCAAGCGCGAAGGTTAACCACTGGCTGCGTGCAGATCGGTGTTCCCGGGGGGATGTTGTGGACTCCGTTGTGGGAACGTCCAATGTTGGGGGCTGGGCCTGCCCAGGGACAAACCACGGGCAGAGGAAGTACGCATCTCCCAGACAGAACCAGGTCTGGTTCTCGTGGGGGATGGTCTTCTCTCGCCCGTTGGCCCGGCAGCGATGGCGATGGCTAGGATAGCTTTGGGGTTCTCCGTGCCCCGGCTCTGTGCCGAGGTATGGGCAGACGGCAGCGCTCATGGTTCACCAGCAGTGACTTTTCACCACGTCTCGCCCCCATTTTACATGATAACATGGTTGAGGTGTCCTGTCAAGCGGGTTTTTGCCCCGGAGGTGTGGTCACGTCGGCGTAGACCCCGCGATATTCTGGTGGCAGCATGGCTGCCAGGCGGCGCATCAATATGTCGGTGTACTCTTCGAGTTGGTTGCCACGCAATCGCTCCGGGAGCTCAAGCTCCAATGGTTTTCCTATCTCGATCCGCGCCCTGCCCCGGCGAAAGTGCCTGAGCGCATCGCCAATTTTCTCTGTGCCGGTGATGGCCACTGGCACGAGTGCCGCTCCGCTGCGGCTGGCCAGGTACACTACGCCCGTCTTACCACGCTGCAAAGTGCCTGTTTTGCTGCGCGTACCCTCCGGGGCCATACCCAGACATCCGCCCGCGCGCAGCACTTCCAACGCCTGCTGCAGGGCTCTGCGGTCCACCTCTCCTCGGCGAATCCAGACCGCACCCATCGAAGCCAGGAGTGGGCCAAAGATGGGATGACGGCGGTACTTGTTGGCCGCCAGCACGGTGATGCGCCTGGGCACCGCGATCAGCAGCAGAGGGGAATCGAACCAACTCAGGTGGTTGGGAGCGATGATACAGGCTCCCTCTCGGGGTACGTTCTCACTGCCTACAATTTCGAACCGGACCAGAATCCGGGCCAGCAGGCTGATGATCCAGCGTACCAATCGGTAGTACATTCCTTCTTCTCTCCTCAACTATTTAAATCACGGTTTTGCGGTTAGATAACACAATCCGCCGGCCCTGCACCTGTACGGTATAGCGGGCGATCTCGTCTCCCATCGGCGAGATGGAAGCAGTGAAAGCTGCGCTGGCGCCGGGGGCCAGCACGCTGACCTGCACCTCGACCTCGCGCATAGCCACCACGCGATCCTGGCTGTCGTAAGCTGTGATCACCACCTCGACGCCGGTGGCCCGTTCCTCTCCGACGTTACGCACCCGGCCACTGACGATGAACAGCCGCCCCTGCGTCTGCCCCTCGTGCTCGACTACGTCCAGGTCGCGGTAGCGGCTGCCCAGGTACGTGGATGGTTCGGCGCTGAGAGGGATCACCTGGTAGGTGGCGTAAGCGGTTGGCGGCTGGGCGAAAAGCACGGCGAAAGGTGACGTTCCGCCGGCAGGGATGATGTCCAGGGCGGTGAACGCCGTCGCCGTGGCCAGCACGACGTTGTCGGCGTCGTACAGCGAAACCTGCACCTGTACGTACTCCACATCCATCCCGGCCAGATTGCGAACCTCGCCCAGGCACCACAGGCTGCCCACCGGGGTCTCCTGAAAGTTAAGATTTGCGATGGCCACGGGTAGTGGCGTGGGAGTTGGGGTAGGGGGGGACTGCTCCTCTTCTGCCTCGCGGGGGATGACCAGTTTCTGCCCGATTTGCAGGCGGCGAGGATCGTACACTTCGTTGGCGTCCATCAGGGCCTCGACCGCGATTCCGAATTGTTTGGCAATCCCGCTCAAGGTGTCCCCCCTTGTCACGGTGTAGATAATCGGCGGAGGGGTGGGGGTGGGGCTGAGAG
>JAGGZG010000332.1 GCA_021162125.1 Anaerolineae bacterium | reverse complement strand
CTTCCAACCAGTCCCGCACCCGCTGCCAGGTGTACGCCTTCTCAGATACGTCACTCAGCGGATCGTCCACGAAGAACTCGCCAAAGCGCCCCAGGGGGATCGAGTGCAGCTTGGCCAGGTAGCGACCCATCTCATAGCCCACCGTCTCCTGGTCGCCCTCGTCCATCTGCGCGAGGACCTCCGCCAACGGGCCGCCCGGCAGCCGTGCGTGCAAAGCCACCGGCTCTGGCACCAGCGTCCCTGAGTCGTCGAAGAGCAACACGCGAGGGGTGGGCACACCGGTCTCCGGGGTGACGATGCGCAGCACGTGAGTCTCTTTCTGTGGCCCGCGTGACCCACGCCCGGTGCTCTCTTGGCGATAAACCCGCAGCACCACCTCCATCGTCGGATTGCGGAGCCGCAGGTCGTAGTTGAGGTTCCCGTACTCGCCCCCGAAGCGACGGCACTCATTCACCTGGGCATCGGGAAACGCACGGCGAACAATGGCCGCGATGACCTCCTCGGAAAGCTCTACCGTTTTTATCATCTCGACTGCCTCTCGACCCCTTCCCTGCCACTTACCGGCAGGGCCACGATGAATTTGGTGCCCACGCCGGCCACGCTTTGCACAGCGATACGTCCGCCGTGGGCCGCCACGATCTCCTGGGCGATGGCCAGCCCCAGCCCAACTCCGCTCTTTCCACTGGCGCGCGATTTATCCACCTGATAGAAGCGCTCGAAAATGCGGGAGAGTTCCTCGGGCGGAATGCCGCACCCGGTGTCGCTCACGGTCACTACCACGGCCGGCAGGGAGACTGCCGAATCCAGAGCAGGCTCGATGGCCCGTAGCGCCTGTGCTTCGCGGACTTCCTCGGCCTCCACCGTGACCCGCCCGCCCGATGGGGTATGCTTGAGCGCGTTATCCAACAGATTGGTGATCACCTGCGCCAGGCGGTCGCCGTCACCGAGCACAGGCGGCAGGTCGGGCACATCCAGCGAAAGCGTGATCCCGCCCTCCTGCGCACGCAGCGCCAACTTGTCCACGCAATCGCCGAGCACCTGGCCCAGGTCCACCGTCTCCTGGGCCATCACCACCTGCCCGGACTCGATGCGTGCCAGGTCCAGCAGGCCCTCCACCAGACGGCGCATCCGTCCTGCCTCGTCGTGGATTATGCCTGCCGCCCGTTGCACGGCCTCCTCTCCACGGGCAGTGCCGTCGAGAATGGCCTGCGAATAACCCTGAATGGAGGTGAGTGGGGTTTTGAGCTCGTGGGAGACGTTGGCCACGAAGTCGCGCTGAGCCTGGCGGGAGGCTTTCACCTGACGGGCCATGCTGTTGAAACTGGCCGCCAGACGGCGCACCTCGTCGGGTGAGGTGATGTTCAGGGTGAGGTCGTAGTTGCCACGGGCAATCTCCTCCGTGGCCGCCGTCACCCGCTGCAAGGGCCGGGAGATGGAGCGGGCGATGAGCACAGCCAGAAGCAAAGAGATTATGGCGGCCAGCACGCTAGCCACCACGAATCCGACGGCCAGATCGCCGATCACAGCACGCATCCCGCGCCAGGGTGTGGTGACCAGGGCCACCAGCACAGGAGGGGAGTTACCATCCTCACCCGCCGTCCCCTTCATCGGCCAGGCGACGAAGTACAGGCGCGTCCCCCAGGGAGAAGTAATTCGCCCCTCGACAATCTCCCCTTCCCTGGAAGCAACAATCTTGCGCAGCGACACGCGCTGTCCGCGCCAGGACTCGTCGGTGGCGGCCAACACCTCCCCCTGATGGGAGATGATCAGGATGTCGAGGCCCTGGGCCTGAGCCTGCTCGTCCATCCGCCGGACAATCTCCTGCGGCGGGAGCCCTCTCTGCTGGAGGTTGCGCACGAAAAGGGCAGTGGGCACCACCGCCGCCCGCAGGCGGGCATAAGCCGCCCGTTGCAGCAGCGAGACTCCCAGGATCACGCCCACAATGGTCAGGCAAATGGCGATCAGAAACACGTAAGAAGCGATTAGACGCGAACGCAGGCTACGTAGCATGGTGCCTCCATCTCGACATATCGAATCAATCGGCCACCAGCTTGTACCCCACCCCCCATACCGTCTCGATGGTCACAGTGCTGCGGGCCAGTTTCTCCCGCAGGTGAGCGACGTGCACGTCCACGGTGCGCGTCTGGCCGGGGAAATCGTAACCCCACACCAGTTCCAACAGCTTCTCCCGGCTGAGGACGATGCCCCGGTGTTCGGCCAGGGTCAGCAGCAGGTCGAACTCTTTGGTGCGCAGATTCACCGCCTCCCCACCCACTGTCACCTCCCGCCGCGCGGGATCAATCACCAGGTCGCCCACATGCACCGGACTGGCCTGCTCCACATTGCGAGTGGTGCGCCGCAGAATGGCCCGCACACGAGCCACCAGCTCCCGTGGATTGAAGGGCTTGGTCAGATAGTCGTCGGCGCCCATCTCCAGCCCGACGATTTTGTCCACGTCGTCGTCGCGGGCGGTGAGCATCAGGATAGGCAGGTCAGAGGAAGCCCGCACCCGGCGGCACACCTCCCAGCCGTCCACCTCCGGCAACATCAGATCCAGCACCATCAGCGCCGGCCGCAACGCCTGAATCTGACGCAACGCCTCGGCCCCATCGCGGGCAACGGCCACCTGGTATCCATCCTGCTCCAGGTACATGCGCGCCAGATCACGGATGTTTCGCTCGTCGTCCACCACGAGAATGGTCTCGCCAGCCATTGTCCTCTCCCTCGGCTACTATCGCGCAGACCCTTGCACAGGTCGCTGAACTCCCGCAAGAGCGAGTTACACCGTCATTTTAACTGAAACGGGAGAAAAAGGCAAGAGCCCCCCGGATTCCAGAGACTCACGGGAGGATCAGGGACCTTCCAACAGTGTAGGATCGAAAGCTCGCAGGCGGTCAAGCAACGGCCGCAGGTCCGGCTGCGGGAGGACGATGTCCGCCGCCGTACGCACCAGATCGGAGTGGGGTGCGACCGCCACACTCACTCCCGCCCGCTGAAACAGAGCCACGTCGGATTCGCCATCACCCACCGCCAGGCATTCCGCCGAGCGGACGCCCATGTGGGCCAACAGGTCTTCCATCACCGCCCCCTTGCCCCCTTCCGGGATGTGCGCCCGGACTTCGCCGCTCACCCGTCCGGCCTCGAAGAGAATCTCGTTCGCCGCCACGTACTCCACCCCCAGGTCGGCCTGAACCTGCACCGCGTGGATCAGCAATCCGGTGCTGATGATGGCAATGCGCACACCGCACGCCTTGAGCGCCTGCACCGTCTCCCTGGCCCCCGGTAGGTACGGATTCTGGCGGAACAGGGCCTCGATGTGCGCGCGGGGCACGCCCTTCCACATCGCCGCGTCCAGCCGCAGCCATTCCTCGTAGGGGATGCGCCCGGCCAGCCCATCGCTGAAAAACGCCTGTGACTGCGGCCACGTCCCCAGCCGTTGATGGAGATACACGTAGGGATCACGCACTTTCTTAAGCGTGCCATCCAGATCGAAGACTGCCAGTTTTAACCTCATTCAGAACTCCTCATTCACTATCGCCTGAGCAGCACAGCCCGGAGCTAAACCTCCGGGCTGAAAGAGCCAAGCCCTGCGGGCTAAAAACCAGCCCCGAAGGGGCTTTGCTCTCTCAGCACGGGGTCTTCAGCCCAATGCTGCTAACTTTCTACATAATTCGTAATGCCAAGAGGAGTCCGCGCTCTCTAGCGCGGAAGGAGGTGGAACGGCGTTAGAGAACGCCTCCTCCTCGTAAATTGAATTTTGCCGCATCTTACAGGAACTTGTGAAAAGTTAGTGCCATT
>JAGGZG010000398.1 GCA_021162125.1 Anaerolineae bacterium | reverse complement strand
ATTCGACGGGGCTTTCCCTCTTCTCGGCCACCGTGCGCCCGTCACTGCTCACCAGGTCAATGGACAGGGTGAGGTCTTCGCCGGGGTCTTGTCCCACTCGCCAGTACAACGTCACCGGGAAATCCTCCCCCTGCCGGAAGCTCTGGCCGGGCAGATCGTACCCCAAAAGCTGCAACCGTCCGCCGAAGGTTGCCGTCAGCGGGTGAGTGGGACTCACCGCCGAGGGTGGTAGGTCGAGAGGCCCGCTGGTGATTTGCACCGTCCCCAGTTCAACGGTAAAGCTCTGTGGTATATCTTGTTCGTCCACCACGAACACGTCCTGCCCGTCCTGCGGCCGCCGTAGCACGGCGCGCAGGCGATATTCTCCCGGCGGAGTGCCCACCGGTACCAGTAGGCCCTCCCTGTCTATGACCACGTCGCCAGCGCGCCAGGTCCACGTTGGGCGATAGTCGGCACCCAGGGGGAACTGCTTTCGTGACCAGCGGAATCCCCGCCGGTCGTCCAGGGTGACGATGAGATGGTAATCCTTCGTCAGGTCGCGCAGGGCCTCCCATTCGGTATCCATGCGGATAATATCACCGGCGGGTATGGCATCGGTGGCCAAACGCACAGTGCGCAGTCGCACCTGGTTTTCGAAGTTCACGTCCAGCGAGCGGTTCTCCCCCTCTGTGTTGGCCAGGGGTGCGTAGAAACACGTCGCCGATGCGCGGTTGAGGGCCGCATATGCGTGCTCGTTCATCCAGCCCATCACGAAATGCCCCGGGTCGGCGATGTCCAGCCCCCAGATGACCACCCATACCCGTGGGTGCTGGGCCAGGATGTCGCGCAAAAGCGGTTCTGTCGTCGCCGGGTCCAGAGGTGGCGGAGCGCCGGGGGGCAGATACCGGTATGGGAGGGAGCTCTTTGGCCTGACATAATACTCGAACAGTGGCCATTGCCAGGGGCCGTTGAGGATCAGCGCATCCGAGGGACGAGCCTGATCCAGCACGAAGCCGTAGAACTCGCGGGGGTCGTTTTTGATGGGCCGGTAGTTGTGGGACAGGGCTGCGGCATTGGTCAGCACGAGGAAGAGGAGCACTACGCCCCAGAGTATCTTCCAGCGGGACATCAGCCAGTCCAGGGCGAGTGCCAGCGCCAAGGCGTAGGCGGGCACAAAGGGAATTATGTATTTGGCGCGCATACCCTGGGGCAGGACAAAGCCTACCGCGAAAGGAATTACCAGGTACAGGAGGAGGAAATATCGCCCTTGGAAGCTGGGCTGTCCCTGGCCAATCCGCGTGGTGGAAATGAACAGTCCCAGCGCCGTCAGACCCAACGTGACCACGGCCAGATACGCGGGCAGGTTGTTGGTCGGATCGAGGCTGAAATCCATCCACACGTCTTGTACCAGGGAGTAGGTGAGCATAGCGGCAGGGCCTCTGGATAGAACTACTCCTAGCGATTTCTGCATCCCCCGCGCCAGGAGTAGCCACGGCAGGTGAAGCAGAGCGGGGACGAGCTGGATGAGGATAAACTTGCCGAGCAGAGGGCGAAATCTGCGCCAGTTGACGAAGAAGAACACGTTGGCGAAACAGAGGACGAGCGCGCCGTAGTAATGGGTGTAGAGCGCCAGGAATGCGGTCAGAATGAATCCTACCCACCAGCGCCAGCGGTCTTCCGCGAGTGCCAGGACGAAGAAATACACCGCCAGCAGGCCCCACACGGCCAGCAGGGTGTACATCCGTGCATCGCGGGAGTAGATCACGTGGAAGGGGGAGAGAGTCACCAGAAAAGCGCTCAGCAGGGCTACCCTGCGCCCCGCAAGCAGCCGGGCCAAGCGATAGGTCAGCGGCACCAGCAGGAGGCCAACGAGCACGGAGAGATAGCGCAGGGCAAACTCGCTGTGTCCCGCGAGCGACATCCAGGCCGAAAGGAGCAGGTAATACAGCGGAGGGTGCTCAAAAGATGCTCGCTTGAGGTAGGCGAACATTTCCGGCGGGCGCAGGCTGGCGATGTAGGCACTGCCCGCTTCGTCGAAAGAGAGGCCCTTTACGTTCAGCCCGTGGATGCGCATGGCAAAAGCCAGCAGTAATAGCGCGATCAATAAAATGCGATCGTTGGCCAGGCGTTGTTTCACTCCGCGGCCCTCACTTCTACCGGCGCCAGCAGGACGAGATTTCCTTCCGCCGGAACACCGTTTTCATCGTAAACCGGCAGGCGTTCGCCTGTGCTCAACTCGTACATCCCGATTGCCGGTTGGTACCATCCTGGCAGCGTGTCCTCCGGGATAGACCACACGTGCTGATCAATTACTACTTCCCCGACACGCCATTGGGTTGTGGGATGGTGGCCATCACGGGGCGGACCGTCCTCCTGGGCGATGAAGGATCCATCGGGAGCCGACAGGTGGGTGAAGACGGTGTAATCTTCGTGGACGGGGGCATTCGCCTGCCAGTAAAGTGTCAACTTCACCCGCTCGCCCGCCGTGCACGGCTCCGCGCTAAGGTCGTAACCCAGAAAGTATATCGCATCCCCCAACTTTGTTTTTTGAGGATGGGTGATCACGTCGGGTAAGTTGCCCGGTTGCTCTACAACTATTTTCCTCAGGGTAGTTGTTTTTCCGAGATGTTTCTGGGTGTCACGTTCGTAAACGCCGGCGACCAGGGTGTAGTCGCCGGGTGGTGCATCGAAGGGGATGTTCAGCAGGTGGCGGTCTATTCCCGTTTCCCCAATCTGCCATCCCGTGGGGGAGTCGCTGAATCCGCCGTGTTGGCTCGCCTTTTGCCCTTGTGCGTCAATCAGGTGTACGTAGCTGGTCACATCTCTGTCCCCCAGACTGCCTATGCGCTGCCAGAACAGGGTCACCTCTATCGTCTCCCCGGCCTGATAGACGTCATCGTGCCAGAAGGCGGCGTGTGTCAAGCGCAGGGGAGGAAAATCAGCTCTATAGGTGAAAAAGGGCGTGTCGAACGAGGGCGGGACGGCGTCGGCACTGAGCTGTGCTACCTGTTCTGTGGTCGCCGACAAATCACTGCTTTCGACAGTCAGGGTAAGCTGTGCTTTTTCGCTTGGAAGGGGGGGCAGGGCTACAGGAATTACCGTCTGTCCAGGGTTCATCACAGACGGGAGTTTCCCGCCAATTTCCCCCTCGACCGATTCCCGTCCCCATTGCCAGGTATAATGCACTCGATAGGAACGACGATCCAGGTCCACGTGGGAGGCAGCGGATGGGTTTTCAAATACGAGATAGACATAATATGTCTCGCCGGGTTTGGCTTCCTCCGGGCAGCGGACTTTCAGCGTCAATCTCTCCTTCTCTCTGACCGCTGGTGACAATTCGTATATCCACGTCTCGCCAACGTGTCCCAACGGTCGTAGCAGGGGTTCCAGGTTGGTCAATTGTACCTGCCATCTTGCCCATTGGGAGGGGGACAGATCGTCGCTGTGGACGAGCACGTAGCGTACTCCCAGTCCACGCAAGTAGTTCACGCTGACCTCCGAGGGAAAGCGCAGAGAGTATCTCGCGGTATGCCAGAAAAGGGGCGGGTAAAAGCCACTGTAGCCCATCACAGTGGGTTGCCAGTGATACACCTGAAAATACTGCCGGCGGGCCAGTAGTGGAGCCGAGAGGTTATCAGATAAAATGTCCGAGCTGAATAACGATGGGAATTCAACTGTCACCGATCCCGGTTCCTGTGCGGACAGCCAACGATATATCGGCGGTACCTTGTCCCCCACTTCCACGGGCACGGTGTTGACCGGCAGGGCGATGTATTCCACCACCAATAGCACTATCGTGGTGATCATCAGGAATTTTCGCCCCCTACGGGCCCGCCAGGAGGACATACCATACCCGGCCAGCACGGCTATACCCAGCATGGCCAAAACCACTATCCGGGCCGGCACTCTCATCGAGGTGAAGCCGGGCACGTAGTAATAAAGAAGATCGTAGGGCATCCACTTTAGCAGCGGTGTTCCCCCTGGCCTTAAGAGTAGCGTTGGCCCAAACGAGAGAACAACGCTCACGAGGGCAATCAGCAGATACTTGCCCTTACGCCGCCAGTGCCCATCTCTGAGCAGGCCCATTCCGGCCAGGATCAGGGCCATCAGACCGGGCCAAAATGTGTGCTCGGTGTGAAATCGCCCGTTATTCAAGGGCCAGACCCGGGCCCACAGGCTTCGAGCCGGTACGGTGACGTAGTTCTGCAAAGTAGCGCCTTGTTGGGCATCACCCGAACGAGTTCCTACGTTTTCCGCAGCAGCAAAGTATGGGAGCGTAAAGGGTGCTATCAGTAAGATGCTCAATGTCCCCGCTACGAGGAGTTTGCCCCAGGTCGTCCTGGAACGAAGAGACCTATCCGTGAAAACGGCGTAAGCAAGATAGGTGGTCAGACCAATGCCCATGTAAAAAGCATAGTAGACGCAAGAGAGGCTCTGCAGGGCCAGGCAAAGTCCAAATCCCAGTGCATCCCGCCAGCGTTGACGGCGTAGGAATCGTTCCAGGAATAGAAAGGTAAAGGGCATCCACTGGGCGGTTAGGAGCTGCAAGTGGCTGAATTGACCAAAGCGATAAGGGGCGAAGGCAAAAATCAGGCCGGCAACAATACCTGCCAGGCGATCTTTCACTAATTCTACGACCAGCAAATACGTCCCTATTGCCGAGAGGAAAAAAGACAGGAGCACAATAACGTTGTAGGCCAACACGGGATTGTGAGTAAGCCAGATGATGGGAGCCGCGAGTATGGCGCTGGCGACCAGGTTCTCCGAATAGGCCAGGGTATTGGTGTATGGATAAAAAATGGGCGCATTGAAAAGATCGAGGGGGGCGCGTGTAAGTTGGTGGACATCCCAGGCCAGGGTCCACGTATTGAGCAGGGGATCGCCGTAGTTTTCCACCGTGTCGGCGGCATGGAAGATCAGGGGGTAGGTAAGCACTATTGTGACCAAGGCGAAGAACCCTATGATCGCCAGGGCTTTAACGCGCGAATACATAACGCGGCTCCTGTCACAACCAAAAACCAAAACCTGTCATTCTGAATGAAGAGTGCCTCGACTATGGAGTGTGCGGCAAAGGGAATACATGCGCGACGGGCGATATGACAAGCAGCGCAATCCAGCGGGTGGTCAGTGCGTGGAACAACGCCAGAATCGCGCCGCCGATCCACAGTTCCGGGCGTTCCGGTTCATAAGTGATAAGTATACCGAGTATACCCTCGCCTGCCCCGTTTGTCAACGCACCGTGATCACGGTTTCCAGCAGTACGCGGTCGTCCGGCAGACGTGACCCATCCGCGGCGAATACCGGCAGGCGGACGACCGTCGCCGGATCGTACATCCCCACCTCGACTTGGTAGACTCCCGCTGGCGCGTCCTCGGCCACGGGGATGCGATACTCATCCGCGATGACCTCCCCTACCAGCCAGCTCGTCGTCGGCGCGGCCCCGCCCTGCGGCGGACTATCCACCTGGCCGCGTACCTGGCCGCCCGGATCGAGCAGGTGGGTGAAGACGGTGTAGCCGGTGTGTAGGAGAGCCTCACAGCGCCAGTACAGGGTGAGAGTGACCGCGTCGCCGGGCGCAACCTCGGTCTGCGGCAGGTCGTAGCCCAGAAGCGTCACTTCACCACCCGCGCCCAGGCGCAGGTCCAGGGGATGCTGCACCGCGTCGGGTAAATCGAAGCGATGTGCGCGGCCTGTCACCTCGAGGGGGGCCAGGTCGAAATCGCTGGGGGCAAGCACCTCCCCGGTTGGTTCGAGCGCGGATACCATGAGCCGGTACTGACCAGCAGGCACGTCAGCGCCGATGTCCAGGTCATACAGGACGTGGAACACTTCTCCCGGCGACCAGCGGCTGGTGGGGTACGAGCAGAGTGGCAGGATGCTTTCCCAGGCGACTCCACCGTCGGCAGCCTGGAGCCGGACGCGCAGTTCGTAGTCCTGATCCATGTGCGCTCGCCCACGCCAGAACAGGCCCAAGGTTACCGTGCTACCGGCATCCACCTGACGTTCCAGGTTGTACCCCAAAAGCTCCAGCCACTCACCCCATGTCTGCGAGAGACGGTGGGAGATAACCAGGTCTTCTATCCGGGGCTGCTCGGTCGCCGGCTGCACCTCGACCTCCTCGACTTTATAGGCTGTGCCTGCCGGCAAGCTCTGTGCATTCAACGCAGTCAACCATCCGCTCTGATCCGGCTTACTGACTACGACGACGATTTGATACGGCCCCGGCGGCAGCCCGCCTTCCAGGGGCAGACTGACTTCTATCTCGACAATCTCGCCCGGCGTACAGGTCGAGGTGCGGAAGAAGGCCCTGTCCGCCAGCAGTGCCTCACCGCCCCCCGACCCGCGCAAATGTCCGCTCTGATCCAGCAGGTTGACGAACACCGTGTAATCATCGGTCATGGGAGCCAGCGCCTGCCAGCGCAACACCAGGCGTACCTGGCCGGGATAGGCTACCCGTGGTGTGAGGAGAACGTGATCCACCAACGCCAACTGCCTGCCGAAGTCCGCCTCGAACTCCTGTGCAGGAGCTTGAAAAGTCACCCCGGGCGGCAGGTGGTAGAGCGAGACAGTCACTGCCCCTACTGTCTCTCGGGATATGAGCTCCGCTTTCTCTGCCAGTTGGCTGGCGATGTACTTCTTGAGAATGGGCGAGGCGTGAGGATAAGAAACATACCACAGGCGCTGTCGCCCCTGGGCTATCTCGTTCAGGCGACGGGCCACGGTAGCTGCGTCGTCAGTAGCGGCGAAGATGTGAAGTGGCAACCCGCTGTCGTAACGCTGTCCTGCTGCGTCAAGGACAATCACATCGCCACGCTGGGCCCGGTCCGCGATGTAGGCTACTGACTGCCGGTAGGCAGTGTTGGCGTACACCCGCACGTAGTCCAGATTGCCCAGACGGACGGTGTGCACCAGTTCAGCACCGGCCAGCAATGTCTCAATCTCAGCCGGGCGTATTTGCATATCCCCCACACTGACGACCAGGTAGTCGGCCAGGGGCAGGTGTGCCTCATCCAGTGGCAGGGTTTCCCCCGCAAACAAGGGTGCGAGGTGCGGTATCGCCCCCGTGACCACACACATATCTTCGGCCCCCTCCAGGTTGTTCAGGTAAGCTGCTGCCTGATCTACCCCCTCACCCCAACCCACCGACATGACTCTGGCCGCCACCTGCGGTCCACCCAGGAGGGGATTCTCATAAGCCAGGAAGTAGGGCACGTAGGGCAGGCT
>JAGGZG010000195.1 GCA_021162125.1 Anaerolineae bacterium | reverse complement strand
CCCATTGCCCCCATTGCTTCCGTTGCTTCCATTGCCCCCGTTGCTTCCATTGCCCCCGTTGCCTCCATTGCTCCCATTGCCCCCGTGACACCCATTGCACCAGACCCGCATCTGCCGTTGCAAAGCCGATACGTCAATCTCCGGTGGCAGCCGCAGCCCAATGCTCATCTCCACTCCCTCTTCCAGCCCGTCGCCGAAAGTGCGGATAACCCGCAGGGCCGGGTCCAGGGTATCGAAGCGTCCCAACCGTCCCTGATTAAGCGCCGCAGCGTAGGCCGTCAGCCGGTTCCAGAAAGCCACCGCTGCCTCGGCCGGAGCAGGTTGCCCGCCGGCGCTGTGCCTCGCCGGCTGCACCAGGCGGTACTCTACGCGCAATGTGCCCTTGTAACCGAGGGTGATCCCCTGCCAGCCGCTGGGCTCGCCGATAATGGCGTAGCTCGGCGGCGGCATCGCGCGCGCCAGGTGATGTGCTCCCCGCGAGTGAGCCTCCTCCTCCACCGCCCCAACCACCACCAGCCGGACGCCGTGCAACCGGGGGGCCACCCGCGCCGCCGCCAGCACGAAGGACGCGAACGGCCCTTTGGCGTCCACTGCACCCCGACCGTACAGCCGATTCCCCTCTCGGCGCACGGGGACGAGGCCGGGTACGGTGTCTATGTGTCCCAGCAGGACAACCACTCGCCCGGCATCTGGGTCCCCCAACGCACCGATGACGTTGCCCACCTCGTCGCGCCGCACGCGGAAGCCCAGGGCCGCCATCTGCCTGAGCAGATACTCGGCCACGGCATCCTCCTCGCCAGATGGACTGGGGATAGACACCAATTCTTCCAGAAAAGCGATTTCGTCCATTCTTCTGTTTCCCTCCCGAAATGTTCACTCAGCACCCTCGTTGGCGCTCCGCCCTACATGAACAATGTACTCACTGCATCAGCGATGAACTTACCGCCGAAGAACAGAAGAAATCCTCCACAGAGGGCAAAAAGTACCCGCTGAAATCTCCGCCCAAAGAACTGCCCGCCTCTGAAGGATACGACCGAGAGAAAGTACAGCCACCCCAGATCGCACAGCCAGTGCACTACTGCCAGGGAGGCAAAGCCCGGCCAACCGAATGTCATCGAGCGGGAGATAAGAGTGGCGCCCACCGTGGCCCACCACACAAGAAAATAGGGATTTCCCGCCGACAGTAGCACCCCTGCCAAGACAGGCGAGCGATCATCGGCCGTTGAGTCTGCGGCTGACCGTTTAATGCTGCGGAACATATCGAGGCCCATCAGCAACAGGAACAGGCCGCCTACAAGGGCGATGGCGGCTCTCACGTAGACCCGAGTCAGAAAACCACCGAGTCCGTAGAAGATAAAGATCATCAGGGGAAACTCAACGATACCATGGCCGATGGCGACCAATCCGCCGACATGGGGGGACTCGCTCCCCTTACCCACGGTTACGGTGGTCAGGGGTCCGGGAGCCATCACTCCCGACAGGGATATCAACGACGCTTCCATGAGAAAAGCCAGCCAACTCATCACTCATCTCCAGAATTCTGAAGCCTTCTAGCTCTCTGCTCCCATGAGGATCAGCTCAACACTGCCGCCACCTGCTCCACCACCGTGTCCACGTCCTCAGCGCTGATCACCAGCGGCGGCAGGAAGCGCATCACCGTAGCTCCGGCGGAGAGAGCCAGCACCCCACGCTCGGCCAGGGCAGCCAGGTAGGGCGCAACCTTGCCCTTCAGTTCCATCCCGACCATCAGCCCCAGCCCGCGCACATCCCGCACCAGGGGCGAGGGGATGGCCTGCAGGCCGGATATGAGCCTCTCACCCAGCTCGGCCGCCCGTTGGGGGAGCCCCTCAGCTTCGATGTAGGCGATGGTCGCCAGAGCCGCCGCGCAGGCCAGGGGATTGCCGCCAAAGGTGGAGCCGTGGACCTTTTTGGGCAGCTCTCCCACTCGCGAGCCGATGAGCACCGCTCCCATCGGCAGCCCGCCAGCGATGCTCTTGGCCACACACATCAGGTCGGGCCGCAGGTCGTGGTGCTGGCTGGCGAACATCCGCCCCGTGCGCCCAAAGCCGGTCTGCACCTCGTCCACGATGAATAACACCCCCCGCTCCCGGCACAGGGCCTGCACGCCGCGCAGGTACTCGCCGTCGCCGGGGATGACCCCGCCCTCGCCCTGCACCACCTCCAGGATGACCGCCGCCGTCTCCTCGTCCAACGCCTGCCGCATACGTTCCAGCCGGTTGTAGGGCACGAAGTGGAAGCCGGGCACCAGGGGCTCGAAGGGTTGGCGGTACTGCTTGCGCCAGGTGGCCGAAAGCGCACCGAAAGTCCGCCCGTGGAAACCGCGCATCGCGGCCACCACTTTCGTCCGGCCGGTGCTCAGGCGGGCGAACTTGAGAGCGGCCTCCACCGCCTCGGCCCCCGAATTGCACAGGAAGGCCCGCTCCAGTCCCGGCGGGGCGATGCGGGTCAGCTCGGCCAACAGTTGAGCGCGCTGGTCGTTGTAGAAGCCGCTGGGGCAGATGACCAGCCGCCGCACCTGTTCAGTCACAGCCCGGATCACAGCGGGATTAGCGTGGCCCACGTTGGCCACGCCGTGGCCGCCAACGCAGTCAATGTATTCCCGGCCGTCGGCATCCCACAGGCGTGCCCCCTCCCCTCGTACCAGAATCAGGGGTTGTTTGGTATAAAGGCCGCTGTCGTGTTGATCTTCCAGAGCGATGAGTTCGTCCGCAGTGATCATTCTCCCCCTCTACATTTTCTGCTCAAGCTCAAGAGCAAACGTGGGAGAGCACTGCATCTACCATCTCCCACGTGCTCGCCGTTCCACCCACGTCTGGGGTGAGATACTGGCCACGGGAGTAGACTTCCCGTATCCCCTTCTCAACCCTTTGGGCCGCTTCCTCCTCCCCCAGGTAAGAGAGCATCATCGCCCCAGCAAGGATCAGAGCCGTTGGATTGGCGATATCCTGTCCAGCGATGTCGGGAGCGGAACCATGAACGGCCTCGAAGACAGCTATCCCATCGCCGATGTTTGCCGCCGGCACGACCCCCAGGCCCCCAACCAGCCCGGCTGCCAAATCGGAGACAATGTCGCCGTAAAGATTGGGGCACAGCAGAACGTCGTGCCGGTGGGGGTCGAGGACCAGGTCCATACACAGAGCATCCACGATACGTTCGCGGTACTCGATCTCTGGATAATCCGCCGCGACCTTCCTGGCGCATTCCAGGAATAACCCATCGGAAAGCTTGATAATATTGGCCTTGTGGACGGCAGTGACCACCTTGCGTGAATAACTGCGGGCATAGTCGAAAGCAAAGCGGGCGATGCGCAGACTCGCCTGGCGGGTCACACGCTTGATCGCCTCCACAGTATCACCATCCACTTGCCGTTCAATGCCGCTATAGAGGCCCTCGGTATTCTCCCTTACGACGACAAGGTCCACGTCCTGGTAGCGACTGGATACGCCGGGGATATTCTTGATCGGACGTAAGTTGGCATAAAGCCCCAGTTTCCTGCGCAAGGCCACCGTAATGCTGGAGAAACCTGAGCCGATAGGGGTGGTGACAGGCCCCTTCAGAGCCACACCGCTGCCACGAATCCCCTCCAGGATCGCCTCTGGGAGGGGTGAGCCGTACATCTCCAGTGCCTTCGCCCCCGCTTCGAACGTCCGCCACTGAATCTCCACCCCCGTGGCTGCGATGACCCTTCGCGCCGCTTCCACCACCTCCGGTCCGATGCCATCGCCGGGCAGGAGAACTACGGTGTGCTGTCCCATTGGAAGCCTCCGCGCTTGAGGATATGGGGGACAAGCCCTCCATCGGCCAGGATGGCCTGCATAATGGGGGGCAGAGGGGTGAAGAATCGCTCGAACCCCCCGGTGAGATTTCTGACCCTTCCCCTCTCTAAATCCACCTCGATTTCGTCCCCAGTTTCAAAACCCCCTGTATCGCAGATAATGGGCACAAGGCCCACGTTCACAGCGTTGCGAAAGAAGATGCGGGCAAACGACTGGGCCAACACCACCCGGATGCCCCTTTCCTTCAGAACCAGGGGGGCATGTTCCCGCGACGACCCTTGCCCAAAGTTTTTCCCCGCCACCACGATGTCTCCCGGCTGGGCTTTCTGGGCGAAATCGGAGTCAGCATCTTCCAAAGCATGCTCGGCCAGAGCTTTGAGATCGCCCCGCAGGTGATAGTAACGACCAGGGGTAATATGATCGGTACTTATCCCATCTCCAAAACGCCAAACTTTGCCGTGAAGCACACTCTCCATCATCAACTCATCAACTCCTCTCATCCTATAAACTCTCTTGGATCTGTGATCTGACCCCTGACCGCCGTAGCAGCAGCAGTGGCAGGAGAGGATAGCAAGATCTCTCCCCGAGGATTACCCATCCGTCCCTGGAAATTGCGGTTCTGAGTGGAAAGGCAGCGTTCTCCATCCGCAAGAACGCCCTGATGCACCCCTACACAGGCCCCACAGCCAGGAGGAAGGATGATGGCCCCGGCCTCGACGAAGGTCTCTATCAAGCCTTCCCTCAGAGCAGCGAGGTATGTTTTTCGCGAGGCTGGCCCCACGAGGAGTCGCAGGTGGGGATGGACTTTACGGCCCTTCAAAATCCCGGCTGCAACCCTGAGATCGGAGAGCCGCCCATTGGTACAGGTGCCGATGAAGACCTGGTCTATGGACATCCCCTCAACTTCCTCGATAGGCCGGGCGTTATCCACGAAATGAGGGGTAGCCACCTGAGGCGAGAGCTGACTGGCATCAAGTTCTATCACACGCTCATAAACGGCGTCCGGGTCAGGCGATAGAGGCACATAATCTTCCTCCCTCCCCTGATCCTCCAGAAATCTGTGGGTGACCTCGTCGGCAGCACACAGTCCCTCTTTGGCCCCGGCCTCAACGGCCATATTACAGAGCGTCATCCGCTCCTCGACGCTCATGTTTTCGACCACCGGCCCGCCGAACTCCAGCGCTTTGTAGGTCGCCCCATCGGCCCCCAGGAACCCGATGAGATGGAGGATGACATCCTTGGCCGCAACCATAGGGGGGAGCTCCCCCCCTATCTCGATGCGGAGAGTCTGAGGTATCCTCAGCCACGTCTTACCCAGGGCCATTGCTGCCGCCACATCGGTGGAGCCCATCCCGGTGGCGAAAGCGCCCAGAGCCCCAGCAGTGCAGGTGTGGGAATCGGCCCCGATGACGATCTGACCGGGTTTGGCCCACTGCTCGGTTACGATCTGATGGCAAATCCCGGATCCGGCCTCAGAGACATTGGCCCCCTTTTCCACAGCGAAGGTTCGCAAACGCTTCTGCACGTTGGAGAGTTCCCTTCGCGGCGAGGGAGCGGCATGATCGAAGAAGAAAAGAGTGGTGACGGCCAGTCTCTCCCTCCCCAGTCCCTCAAACTGTTCCACGGCCAGTGGCCCCGTCCCTTCGTGGGCCAGGAGGACGTCTACGGGAGCGACGATGAACTCCCCGGCCTCAACCTCGCGTCCTATCCGTTGGGCGATGATCTTTTCCGCCAATGTGTATCCCATCATCGCGCTCCGTTGGTGAGTTCCTTGTACAAGAGCATCAGCTCCTTGTCAAAAAGCGGCCTCTTCAACTCCACCGCCGTGGATCGCACTCGCTCCAGAAGCCTGTTCGCCGTCTCTGTATCCAGTTCGATGCCGAACTCAACGCTGAACTTGTAGATGAGAGACTTGGAGCCGGAATGCTTACCGATGATGATCTGCCGCTGCAAGCCTACCTCTTCGGGGCTAAATGCCTCGTAATTAGCGGGGTTCTTAAGGATGCCGTCGGCGTGAATGCCCGACTCGTGGGCAAAGACGTTAGTCCCTATGATCGCCTTCCAGATGGGAATGGCCCGCTGGCTTGCCCCAGCCACGTACTCGGCGACCTCCCGAAAACGAGAGGTGTCTATGCCCAAATCCACCCCATACAGGTATTTCATGGCCATCACGACCTCCTCGAGGGGAGAGTTGCCCGTCCGTTCGCCCAGTCCCCCTATGGAGGCGGCCACCGAACTCGCCCCGGCCCGAATCCCCGCCAGGACATTGGCCGTGGCCATCCCGAAATCGTTGTGCATGTGCATTTCGACGGGCAGGGAGATCTCTCGACAGATGAGCTTGATGCGCTTATAAGTGGTAAGCGGATCCTCTATGCCAAGAGAGTCGCAGTAACGCACCATCCTTGCCCCAAGCCTTTCGGCAAGACGATAATACTCTATCAGGAATGGCAGGGCGGTACGGGAAGCATCCTCGGCACTCATAGTAAAGACGAGACCGTGCTTCTTGGCCTCGCTCGCCGCTTCCTCTGCTCGCCCCAAAACCCACTCCCGCGAGCGCCGGAACTTGCGCTCGATGTGGACGTCCGAGACGGAGATAGAGATGATCACGCTATGGACACCACACTCGGCGGCGGCGCGTACGTCTTCCTTGCTCGCTCTGGCAAAGGCGTTGACCTCCAGAGGAGAACTGTCCCCTTTCACCTCCAGGTTGGCCTCCACCACAGCTTTGACACAGTCTTTCTCCTCCGGGCCCAGGGCGGGGAAACCGGCCTCAATGGCCGGCACGCCGATCTCGGCCAAAAGGGTGGCGATCTGTTCCTTCTCCCATCGGGTGAAGATCACCCCCACCGCCTGCTCTCCATCTCGCAAAGTTGTATCTAAAAGCCGAATCGTGGGCTTTGTAGCCATTTACTGTACCTTCCTTTCCCTGAAAGATAAATATGCCTCCACCACTTCCCTGTCAAAGAGAGAGCGCTTGAGAGCGATAGAGCGAGCCCGCAGGATGGGAACCAACTTCAGCATCTCCTCTTCCGAAGGGTGATAACCATACTCGCGCAGTTTGTGGCGGACTACGCTAGGACCCGAGTATTTTCCCACGTTAAACCGGCGAGGAAGCCCTACCTCACCGGGCAAGAATATCTCGTAGGTCGTCGGATCGCGGACTGCTCCACTGGCCCGTCCCTCCGATTCGTAGACGAAGAGGCTGCTTCCCACCACTGGTTTCCAAGCCGGTATGGGCCGTCCCGAGGCCAGGGCCACGTACTCCGCAAGTTCACGGAAGAGGGAAGTGTGGATACCCAGGCTCACCCCTTTACAGTGCCGGAGGGCCATCACCAGTTCCTCCAGGGAAGCGTTCCCCGCCCTCTCGCCCAATCCGTTGACGGTGGTGTTGACGTAAGTGGCCCCTGCTTGCAGCCCGGCAATGGCATTGGCCGTGGCCATCCCGAAATCATTGTGTGTGTGCATCTCAATCGGGATGTCCACTTCTTCGATGAGGGCCTTGACACGCTCATACGTCTCGAAAGGATCCAAAATGCCCACCGTGTCGCAATAACGCAAGCGATCAGCGCCGGACTCTTTGGCCGCGAGTGCGAATTCGACGAGGAAGTCGGGATCGGCCCTCGAAGCATCCTCGGCGTTTACAGAGACGTAGAGATCATGGCTCTTGGCAAATTCCACTGCCCGCTTTATGGAATCCAGAATCCACTGCCTATCACGGCGGAGTTTGTATTTAATGTGGATATCCGATGACGAGATGGAGACGGCCACCGCGTCCACACCGCAATCGAGGGATTGCTTCACATCCTCCACCACAGCCCTATTCCAAGCCAGGATGCTCGCCGGAAGCTCTAAACGCACGATCTCTTTGATGGCCTCCTTTTCGTCACCACCCATAGTGGGGATGCCCACTTCGATCTGATGGGCACCTATCTGGGCGAGCATCTTGGCGATGTGAATCTTCTCTTCGTTAGCGAATACTACCCCGGCTGTTTGCTCGCCGTCCCTGAGTGTCGTGTCATCAATGTACACAGGGGGATGGATCTCCGCAGAGAGCGTCTCTTCAGAGAAGACGTCCGATAAATCAAAGGCTTTCAATTTCTGCATTGCAGCTTCTCCCTTCAATTCTCCCACCCATCAGCCCAGCGTCTGAGAATAGTGTCCACGTCATCTAAAGTGGGCGGCTTCTCGTCCGCAAGGGCCTTTATGTGGGCAGTGACTTGCTTTAGAATAACAGACTCTCCTGCGCTATCACCGTCCCCTCTCCGGCCAATGCCCGTCGAATGGGATTCTGTGCCCTTCCATCAGCGATGATGACCCGGCCCACCCCGTCCTCCAGCGCCTCCGTGGCCCCCAGCAGCTTCTTCTTCATCCGCCCCCGGGCGTAGGGGAAATAAGCCTCCACCTCCCCGCGCCCAATGCTGCGGATGAGCGAACCCTCGTCGGGGAAATCCCTCAGCAGGCCGGGGACGTTGGACAGCAGGACGAGGGTTTCGGCCCCCAGCGCCGCAGCCACGGCCGCCGCCGCCCGGTCGCCATCCACGTTGACCATCTCCCCCTCGTGGCTGATGGCCAGCGGGGCTATGACCGGCGTATAGCCGTGGTCGAGGAGCAATCTCAGCAGGGAGACGTTGACCCGCTGGATGACGCCGCTCCACTCGCCGCGCAGTACCTTGCGCTTGCCCTTCTCCACGATCTTCAGAGCTGACTTCCGCCGTCCTTCCAGCAGCCGGCCGTCAGGTCCCGAGAGCCCCACAGCGTTGACCCCCAGCCCCTGCAATCGCTCCACCAGCAGCTTGTTCACCTGGCCCGCCACCACCATGGCGAAGATCTCCAGCGTCTCCCGGTCGGTGTAGCGACTGACGTGGCCCGAGACCGAGGTGACGAAACGGGGCGGGTGTCCCAGTTTCTCGGAGATGACGTTGGTCCGATGAGAGCCGCCGTGGACGAGCACCACCTGCTCGCCGTTCCCGATCAGATGGGCAACGTCGGCACAGAGCGGCTCGATGCCCAAGCCCTCCACGCCACCGATCTTGACTACGATCATAGTTCTTACCTCATTGCCCTCATCCCTACCCCCCATCAGGGGTTCAGGGGTAGACAGGTAGCCAACTTCCCCCCTGCGCGCGAAGCGCGCGGGGGGGACTGAGGGGGGGAGAGAAAGTCGCCCCCCTCTAGCTCCCCCCGTGGAACGGGGGGAGGACAGGCTTCCCCCCCGCGAGCGTTCAAGGGCGGAGTGAGGGCCTAAATCGGATGCAGCCCCGGAAACTCCAACCCTGTCGGCTCAGCAAAGCCGCACATCACGTTCATCGCCTGCACCGCAGTGCCGGCGGCCCCCTTCATCAGGTTGTCAATGGCGGCGATGACCACCAGCCGGTCGCTCCCT
The DNA here is from genome assembly GCA_021162125.1 of Anaerolineae bacterium. Lineage (GTDB taxonomy): Bacteria > Chloroflexota > Anaerolineae > JACIWR01 > JACIWR01 > JACIWR01. The sequence continues at coordinate 2,103 of JAGGZG010000195.1, read as the reverse complement.
TCCTCCCGGGCAAAACCGATGTCGCAGTAGTTGGAGCCGGCGAGAATCTTGGGCTCCGGGTAGCGATAGAACCCCCGGCGGAATTTGACGATGCGGATGAAGGGCTCGCCGTTGTAAGCCTGGCGGTACAGTCGCCAGATGTCCTTTTCGCCCAGGTCCTCCGTGAGAAAGCAATGCGCCGTGGCCAACGCCCCGCGTACCAGTTCCACCGAGGTGACCGACATGTGGATGTCGGGCCGTCGCCCGTCGAAGGCCAGCTCCTGCAGCATCTCGGCCAGGTGACGGTGGCCGGTGGGGGCGTAGGAGCGGACGACGTGGCTGCGCTCTGGGTGATGGGAGGCGCGGGTAGGCGCAGCGCCCCCCTCCGAAGAGCCGACCTTGACCTCCACCACCGTCTTGCCGATCACACCAGCGCGATAGAGCGGCCACAGGGCCAGGTTGATGACCGTGGCGTTGCAGCCCACGCCACTGGCGTAGCGGGCCTCCCGGAGCGCCTCTCGATGGAGCTCCGGCAGGCCGTAGACGAAGCGGGGCAGCCATTGGGGAGCCGGGTGCTCCCAGCCATACCAGCGCGGATAGTCGGCCGGGTCGTGGAGGCGGAAATCGGCGCTCAAGTCCACGATTCGCCCAGCGACGGCGGCGAATTCCTCGATGCGCGGGGCCACCTGGCCGTGGGGGAAGGCGACGAAAACCACGTCGCATGGCTCCAAATCCTGCAGGCTCACCAGGCGCAGGGCCGTCCGCCCCCTGAGATTAGGGTGCAGGAAGTGAACCGGCTGGCCGGCATAGCGCTCCGAGGTAACTTGCTTCACCTCCACCTCGGGATGACCCAGCAGCAGCCGCAACAGCTCCCCTCCCACGTACCCGGATGCGCCAGCGATGGATACTTTCAACATAGACCTCTCCTGCCTAACAAAAAGGCGCTCCCCCACTGACAGTTCGCTACAGCGCCCGCACTGGGGCATTCAGCAGCAACACTGCTGCCTGGGTTTGCGCCTTTGCCATTCAGCGGTCGAAAACTGCCCCGCTGTGTTTACGCCTGTTGCAACATGTAGTCAACCATTTTGCCCGCGATGTCCACGTCCACTGCCTGCATAGCGCCGTGGAACTCGGGCGTGTGATTGACCTCACCGACCACCAAGCGACCGTCGTCGGTCTCCATGAGGTCCACGGCCAGGATTCCCCCACCCACCGCCTGGGCCGCCGCCAGAGACAGATCCCTGATCTCGGGGCTGAGGGGACAGAGCAGCGCCTCCCCACCGCGCGCGGTGTTGGTGATCCAGTGAGCGGAGCGGCGGTACATGGCGTACACGACCTCCTCGCCGATCACCAGGGTGCGGATGTCCCGGCTAGGCTTGTCCACGTATTCCTGGATGTAGAACACGCTGTGCATGGGCCCGCCCAGGGTGGCCTTATGCTTCAGGACGGCCTCGGCCGTCTCTCGATCGTTGACCTTGCTCAGCAGCCGTCCCCACGAGCCCATGGCCGGCTTAAGCACCACCGGATAGCCCATCTCCTCGATGGCTTGCAGGGCCGCCTCGACGCTGAGAGCCACCACGGTGCGCGGCGTGGGAACGCCGTGTTGGATCAGGGCCGTGGTGGTCAGGACCTTGTCGCCGCAGGTTTGCACCACCTGGTAGCTGTTCACCGTCTTGATCCCCCAGCCGTTGAGGATGCTGAGGGCGTACAGAGCCCGGCTGTGGCTGATGGAGCGGCACCAGATCAGGTCATACTTTTCGACAAGACCGTTGGCCTGCAGTTGAAGGGCCAGACGCCGCTCGTCCAGCCGGTCATACTCGACCCCTCGCTCTTCCAGGGCTTTGAAAATGAGCTTTTCTTCCAGGCGTATGCGCGAACAAAGGACACCTAGTCTGACTGTTCGGCTGAGCACTCGTGACGAGACCTTCCCGGTTCCATAGCAGCCACCTCCAAGACATAATCAACGATGCGACCAGCGATATCCACCCCCGTGGGGGCGATGCTGTTGCGAAACTCCGGCGTGTGGTTGACCTCGGACACCAGTAAACGGCCATCCGGGGCCTCCAGGATGTCAATAGCCACCACCCCGCCCCCCACCGCCTCCGCTGCAGCGCGGGACAAGTG
>JAGGZG010000005.1 GCA_021162125.1 Anaerolineae bacterium | reverse complement strand
GTCTGCAATCGTCGTATCCTCGCCCGTCTCGCCGCTGCGATGGGAGAGGACGACTGTCCATCCGGCGCGCTGGGCGATCTGAACCGCCTGGTAAGCTTGAGTCAAACAGCCGATCTGGTTGACTTTGCACAGAAGCGAGTTGCAAGTTTTCTCCTTGATCGCCTTCTCCACGCGCTGCACGTTGGTCACCAGCAGGTCGTCCCCCACGATCTGTACCCTATCGCCCACGCGCTGCATCAGCAACTGCCACGTTTTCCAGTCGTCCTCGGCCAACCCGTCCTCAAGGGATATGATGGGATACTTGCCGAGCCAATCCTCATAAAACTCTACCATCCGCTCCCCGCTTAACCGCTTGCCCTCTTTCTTCAGGTAGTACGTCACCCCGTCCTCGAAGAACTCGCTGGCAGCGGGATCCAGAGCAATGTAGATGTCCTTGCCCGGCTTATATCCTGCCCGCTCAATGGCCTCCAGGATAAGCTCAACCGCCTCCTCGTTAGACCCCAGGCTGGGTGCAAATCCACCCTCGTCGCCCACGGTGGTGCCGTAACCCTTGTCTTTGAGCACTGCCTTGAGCGCATGGTAGGTCTCCGCACCCCAGCGCAGTGCCTCGCGGAAACTGGGCGCGCCCACGGGCATGACCATGAACTCCTGCAGATCCGGGCCGCCCACGGCGTGCTTGCCACCGTTCAGGATGTTCATCATCGGCACGGGCAAGGTGCGCGCCGAAACGCCGCCGATGTAGCGATACAACGGCAGGCCCACGGCTGCCGCTGCCGCTTTGGCCACAGCCAGGCTGACGCCTAGAATAGCATTGGCTCCCAACTTGCTTTTGTTCGGCGTGCCATCCAACTCGATGAGGAACGAGTCAATCCCCACCTGATCGAGCGCGTCCCAGCCTATTAATTCGTCGGCGATGATCTCGTTCACGTTTTGAACTGCTTTGAGCACACCCTTCCCGCCATAGCGAGCTTTGTCCCCGTCGCGGAGTTCCACGGCCTCGTGTATGCCGGTGCTGGCCCCGGAGGGCACTGCCGCCTGGCCCCACGCTCCGTTGAGCAGCAGCACGTCCACCTCGACGGTAGGGTTACCCCGTGAATCGAGAATCTCGCGCGCGAATATCTCTTCAATATGTGTCATCAGTTAACCTCCTTGTGAATTTACTTCCTTTTCAGTCCCAACGCCTGATACAGCGCGTCGAAGTCGAAGCGTTCATTCAGCATCTCCTGAAAACGCTGCACCTTCTTCTCCTGATGAAAGCGCGTCTTGCCAAAGTACCGCTCGATGATCTCCACTGCTGTGAGGGTATCCTGTTTGACCAGGATCATGGGCACACCTACTTCCTCGGCCCGGCCCAGGATGATCGGGCTGGGCCGCATGTTGCCGGTCAGGATCAGACACTTGGTCGAGGTCTCCAGAGCGGCGAGCTGAATGTCCGGCCGGTCGCCGCCGGTGATGACGGCCTTGTTTGGCTTGCGGCGGAAGTAGGTGAGCGCGCTGTCCACGCTCATCGCGCCGACCATCAGATATTCCACCAGTTCATCGCCGTACTCCGGGCAGCAGAGAATCTCGCCGTTCAAAGCCTCCGTCAACTCATTCACGCTGATCGAAAGCAACAGCCGCTCCTGGGGCAGGATGGCGAACACCTTAATTCCTCGCTTCTCCAGGTACGGCTTGATCACCTCCTGGACGAAGCGCATCAACTGGCGGGGCACGACATTGATCAGCACGCCGAGCATCGAATCGTCCAGGCGGGTCTTGGCGGTGAGAGCGTCATCAACCAGTTGCATGTTGTTGCCGTACTTGATGACCACCAACTCCGGCGCGTTTAACAACTTCGAGACGTTAGGTGTGGGCAGATTAACGATGTAGCCCTCGCGCAGGCTGGCTCCTCCCTCCAGAAGCACCACGTCCTTGTGCTGTGATACCTCGACATAAGCACTTTTGAGCTTGGCGACAAAATCAGTCGTCTCCTCGCCGGAGAGGATTGCCTCCACGATCTGGGGCGTCAGAGTGACGGGCGCAAGCAGTTCATTGCTCTCTGTCAGGTTGAACATTCGCTTGGCGAACTCGGCATCCTCGTCCACGACCTGTTCCCTCACTCGCCTGGCAGTGGTGCTCAACGGCTTCATGTAACCCACCGTGAAACCGTCCCGCAGGAGCTGTCGCCCCAGCCCGATGCACACCGCGCTCTTGCCTGCGAAGGTCTCTGTCGAGGTCACGTATAGCGTTACCATGATTCCCATCCTCCTTGAATAATTCCCACGTCGCCGACCCGGTTCATCCTGGTCGGATTAATGGATTCTCAACTTAGAACCAGCCGCATGTCCACGCCGACCACCCCCCGGCCTTTTTCGTAGACGATCAGCGGATTGATGTCGAACTCAACAATCTCTGGGAATTCGGTGACGAGCTGCGACATGCGCAACAACGTATCTATGATAGCCTCCATGTCCGCCGGCGGCTCACCCCGCACCCCGCGCAGGAGCTGAATGGAGCGGATGCCGTTGATCATCTCTTGCGCTTCCTGGCGAGAGAACGGTGCGACGCGAAAAGTCACGTCCTTCAGCGCCTCTACGTATATGCCACCCAATCCAAACATCATCAGCGGGCCGAATTGCGGGTCGCGGTTCATGCCCACGATGACCTCCCGCCCGCCGGTGACCATCTCCTGCACCTGGCAACCCCAGATTTGCGCATCGGGCATGTAGCGGGTGGCGCGGTAGATGATGAGGTCGAAGGCATCCCGTACCTCGGTGGGATTACTAATGCCCAGCTTAACACCGCCGATGTCGGATTTATGCAAGATGTCCGGCGAGGCAATTTTCATCACCACCGGGTATCCTATCTGGTCGGCGATTTTCACCGCCTCGTCGGCATTGGCCGCCAGTTCAGAAGCTGGAACGCGCACTCCGCAGGCTTGCAGTACGGCCCGCGCCTCCGCGTCGCCAATCTGGAGCCGGCCGTCGGCCTTCACCTGATCGAACACCCGGCGGATGGCATCACGGTCAATGTCAAAGGTCTCCACCTGGAGTGGTGGCCGCTCCAGCCAACGGCGATAGTGGAGCATCGCACCCATAGCTGCCACCGCCCGCTCCGGCACCGGGTAGTTGGGTACCTGGTAGTGGTTGAGGATCTTTACTCCCTTGTTAATGGTGGCCTCGCCCATAAAGGCCCCGAAAATCGGCTTGTCGTATTTTTTGGAGAGTTCGCCTACTGCTCGTGCCGTTTCCTCGATCTGGGTCATCACCTGTGGGGTGAGAACGACGATCACTCCGCCCACACCGTCGTCCTTGAGCACGGTCTCAATGGCCATCTGATACCGGTCAGCCAGGGCGTCCCCCAGCACGTCCACCGGGTTGATCACGCTGGCTGCGGAGGGCAGGTGTGCTCGCAGGTACTCCATCGTCTCCTTTTTCAGGGAAGCCAGTTGCAGCCCATTGCGCTCGCAGGCATCGGTGGCCATGATGCCCGGCCCGCCGGCATTGGTGACGATGGCGATGCGCTCGCTTTTGAGCAGTGGTTGCCGGGCAAAAGCTATCGAGTAGTCGAATAGCTCCTGCACAGAGTCGGCGCGCAGCACGCCTACTTGCCGGAACGCCGTGTCGTAAGCTTTCTCCGAGCCGGCCAGCGTGCCGGTGTGGGAGGAAACCGCCCGCGAACCCGCGCTCGTCGTGCCGGATTTGATGGCGATGATCGGCTTCTCTTTGGTCACCTGGCGGGCAACGCGCATGAAACGCTCGCCATCCACAATGCCCTCCAGGTAAGCCATGATCACGCTGGACTCCGGGTCGTGCCACCATTCCTCGATGAAGTCCATCTCGTTGAGGTCGGCCTTGTTGCCCAGGCTCACGAAGCGCGAGAAACCGATGTCCTGGGCCAGGGCGATGTCCAGAATCGAAGTGCACAGCGCACCGGATTGCGACATAAAGGCGATCTTCCCTCGTCTGGGCATCCCCACCGCGAACGAGGCGTTCAGCTTGGAAACGGTATCAATGATCCCCAGCACGTTGGGGCCTATCAGGCGCATCCCGTACTTCCGGGCAATGCGCACCAGTTCCTTCTCGCGCTTTCGCCCCTCGCTGCCCACCTCGCGGAAGCCCGCCGAAATAACCACCACGCCTCGCACGCCCTTCTGCCCACATTCCTCCAGGGCGGCTCCTACGTACTGAGCTGGGATTACAATAACTGCCAGATCAATGGGATCTGGCACATCGAGCACGGAGGCGTAACATTTGAGGCCCAGGATCTCTTCCGCTTTGGGGTTAATGGGGTAGACTTTGCCCTGATACCCCTGGGTGATGATGTTCGAAAGTACACCGTAACCCAGTTTTTCCGGCCGTCGTGAGGCACCGATCACGGCAACGGAACTGGGGGCGAAGAACATTTCAAGCATAGTGCAATCCTTTTTAGAGGGTGACAGTGTGTTGCATAAGTACTTTTAAGGGATTTGTCCTTGTGCCCGGTCGCCGGCCGGAGTCCGCAACTTGTTGCGGAACGGCCCGGACAAACCAACCTCCGGTTAGCCAGAGCACCCCGAACAAGTTCGGGACTCCGCTTATGCAACACTCTGGGTGAGGTAAAAGTCGTGCCCGTTTAGCTTGCCTTGAACGAACTGTCAAGCACAGTCGCGGAGAACAAGGCAAGGGTAATCATACAACAGAACGGGAATTTTGGCAAGCGATTGTGATGTTCCTCTCGTGGATTGGTGGATATTTTCACAGCCTTGCCACGGTGCCCCCTCCCGCGAGCTTTCTTGACAGGAAATCATCTGTGTGGTAGAATAATTCCGAGTTTTTACTAGGATTTAATTGCAGGGTGGTGACTGGACATGCGTTTCTCAGCCAGAGAGCGGGTGGGCTTGCGGGCGATGGTTGAGTTGGCCCAGAGGTACGGGGCCGGCCCGGTGCCTCTTAGCGAGGTTGCCGCCGCGCAGGAAGTCTCCCTCTCCTACCTGGAGCAAGTCATCGGACCTCTACGGCGGGCTGGTCTGCTGACCAGCACGCGAGGGGCCAGCGGGGGTTACACTCTGGCCCGTCCACCGGCGGCGATTACCGTCGGTGACGTGATTCGCGTCCTGGAAGGGGCGATTGTCCCCATCCGCTGTGTGACCGATCAAACGTGTTCTCCTCCTTGTGCACTGGAGGACCGTTGCGCCACGCGCAGCGTGTGGGAGATCGTGCGTGATCGGCTGACCGAGACACTGGACGGAATCACCCTGGCCGATCTGTAATCTCATAATCCAGGATCGGTTACCGGCTTTGTGAGGGACTGTTCTGTGTGGCTGAGTGTTGATACAGGGGACAATTTCTTATGCTAGAGATCGAGGACATGTCGCCGGGAGCACGGCGACATGATATGCTTCCTTGCGAAGATTGCTCGCGCGCGAGGGCCGCGCTGGGGCGGATGCTCGGCCTGTGGGCAAGACTCCGCGAGGACGTCGAGACCGTCTTCGCCAAAGACCCCGCCGCTCGCAGTGTGCTGGAGGTGCTGACCTGTTATCCTGGCCTGCACGCGGTCTGGCTACACCGCATCGCCCACTGGCTGTGGATCCACAATTTCAAGTTGTTGGGACGCCTGGTCTCGCACGTGAATCGCTTCTTGACCGGAGTCGAAATCCACCCTGGCGCAACCATCGGTCGGCGTTTGTTCATTGATCACGGAATGGGCGTGGTGATCGGCGAGACGGCAGAGGTCGGCGATGATGTGCTGATGTACAAGGGGGTGGTTCTGGGGGGCGTCTCCAACAAAAAGACCAAGCGTCACCCCACCATCGGCCACTGCGTGGTGCTGGGCACGGATGCCGTCGTCCTGGGGCCAATCAAAATCGGCGATGGGGTGAAGATCGGCTCTGGCTCGGTGGTGGTCAAGTCTGTGCCGGCGGGAGCCACGGTAGTCGGCGTGCCTGGCCGGGTGGTCAAAATCAACGGCGTGCACCGCTGGCGCGAGACCAACTTGCACCACGAGCGTCTGCCGGACCCTGTGGTGGATACCCTGGCCCGGCTCGATGAACGGATCGCGACCCTGGAGGCTCGGCTGTCGGCCCTGGGAGGCGACGGTCACCGTCCGACAGGGACTGCGGAAAGGATCGCCAGTGAGGCTCATGGGGATGAGCCGCAGGGCGCTGGATAGGGATGTCTGCCCTGTTTAAATCCAGGCTTTGTTATGTGAAAGGGCACTAGCCGCCAAAATCTGAGGAGATGCACATGGAAAGACCTGCAAAGGTAATCTATCTGGATCACGCCGCTACCACCGCCGTAGACCCGCGCGTGGTGGAGGCTATGCAACCCTATTGGACTGAGCGCTACGGCAATGCTTCCAGTATCTACTCGCTGGGACGGGAGGCAGCTCAGGCGATGGCCAGCGCCCGGGCGACCGTGGCCGACATCCTGCACTGCGAGCCCAAGGAGATTATCTTCACCAGTTGTGGCTCGGAGAGCGATAACCTGGCCCTGCGCGGGGTGGCCTTCGCCCAGCGGCACAGGGGGAAGGGCCATCACATCATTACCTCGTCCATTGAGCACCACGCCGTCAGCCACACCTGTGAACAACTGGAGAAGTACTTCGACTTCGAGGTCACATACCTGCCGGTGGACCGATACGCGATGGTGGATCCCGATGAGGTACGGCGGGCCATCCGCGACGATACCGTGCTCATCAGCGTGATGACCGCCAACAACGAGGTGGGCACCATCCAGCCCATCGCCGAAATCGGGAGAATCGCCCATGAGCGGGGTATTCCCTTCCATACCGATGCAGTGCAGGCGGGGGGCGCGCTTCCACTGGACGTGAACGATCTTCACGTGGACCTGCTCTCCCTCTCCGCGCACAAGTTCTACGGGCCCAAGGGCGTCGGCGTGCTGTACGTGCGCAAGGGCACGCCCCTGCTGTCGATGCAGACCGGTGGTGCTCACGAGCGCAAGCGACGTGCGGGCACGGAGAACGTGGCCGGCATAGTGGGCCTGGCCACCGCGCTCAAGCTGGCCTACGACCACGCCGCCGAGAACAATGCGCGCATCACTGCCCTTCGTGAGCGACTGATCCGAGGTGTGCTGGAGAGCATCCCAGACGCGCAGCTCACCGGCCACCCCACGCAGCGCCTGCCCAATAACGCCAGCTTCGTGTTCAAATACATCGAGGGCGAGTCAATTCTGATCAACCTGGACTTGCTGGGTATCTGTGCCTCCAGTGGCTCGGCGTGCTCCTCTGCTTCGTTGGAACCGTCGCACGTGCTTCTGGCCATGGGCATCCCGGCAGAAGTGGCGCATGGCTCTCTGCGCCTCACCCTGGGCAGGGAGAATACCGAGGAGGACGTGGACTACGTGTTGCAAGTCCTGCCGGGGATCGTGAAGAAATTGCGGATGATGAGCCCGCTGTACCCGGGCAACAAATAGCCGGGGCAGCCAAGTGGCAGACGGGTATAACCTGTAGTCTGATTTTGCTGAGGTGAAAGACTGTGGAATACTCCGAACTGGTAATGGAACATTTTATGAATCCACGCAACGTGGGCGTGATCGAAGACCCTGACGGCGTGGGTAAAGAGGGCAACCCGGTCTGTGGCGACCTGATGGAAATCTTCATCAAGGTCGAGGACGACCGCATCGTGGACATCAAGTTCCGCACCTTCGGTTGCGGGGCGGCCATCGCCACCAGCTCCATCGCCACCGAGATGGTGAAGGGCAAGACCCTGGACGAGGCCGAGGAGCTGACTAATCGGGCAGTGGCCGAGGCACTGGGTGGCCTACCGCCCATCAAAATGCACTGCTCGAACCTGGCCTCTGATGCTATCCACGCTGCCATCGCCGACTACCGCCGCCGGCGCAATGGAAGCAAGAAGAACGAGTCTTCTCAAAAGACCTCTGAGGTACCCAAGTCCTCAGAGGTCTGAAAACACACCCGGCGCTAAAGCACCGGGCTGAAAGGGCAAAGCCCACTTTGGGGGCTGAATTTCAGCCCGCAGGACTTTGCTCTTTACGTCTTATTTGGGGATAAACTCTGGGAATTTAACCTGATCCGTTACTGTCCTGAGATCTGGGTTCTCAGGTAGCAGATCTAACTGCACAAGTCGAAACCTTGTCCGGTGACAGAGCACCAGGCGGGCTGTCGGTGCAGAAAACGCATGGCGGCCAGCATCCTGCATGAGATCATCGAGGATTACCAGCAGAGACGATATGAGTGGACATAGCCAGACATCGGCAACGCAGAACAGGCGCGTGGTGGTCGCCATGAGCGGCGGGGTGGATAGTGCCACCGCAGCGGTTGTGCTTCTGGACCGTGGCTACCAGGTCATCGGGATGATGATGCGTCTCTGGGCAGAGGAGGACGCAGCAGGCGAGGAGGCCAGCGTTAATCGTTGCTGTTCCCCCGAAGCCGTAGACGACGCGCGGCAGGTGTGCCAGTTGCTCGGCATCCCCTTCTACCTGGTGAACTACGAGCGGGAGTTTAAACGCCACGTCGTGGACACTTTCGTGGCGGAGTATTGCCGGGGACGGACACCGAACCCGTGTCTGGCCTGTAATCGGCGCATCAAGTTCGACCTTCTGCTCCATCACGCTCTGGCCCTGGACGCGCAGTATCTGGCCACCGGCCATTACGCCCGCATCCGCGAAGTCGACGGCGTGTACCAGCTCTGCAAAGGAGTAGACCCCGCCAAGGATCAATCTTACGTCCTCTATATGCTGGGCCAGGCAGAGCTGCGTCACCTCCTATTCCCCATCGGTGACTACACCAAATCGCAGGTGCGGGCCATCGCTCGCCAACGCGCACTCCCCGTCGCCGGACGGGAGGAGAGCCAGGACCTGTGCTTCGTCCGCGACAATGACTACCGGCGATTCCTGAGCGAGTATGCCCCGGATGCCATTCAGCCCGGCCCGATCTTTGACAGCACGGGCCGGCCTCTGGGCGAGCACAAGGGGCTGCCCTTCTACACCATCGGGCAGCGTAGTGGGCTGGGGATTTCCGCGCCAGAGGCTCTGTACGTGCTGGAGATTGACCTGTCCCGCAATGCGCTGATCGTCGGTCCAGCGTCCGAGCTGGGGCAGAGTGAGTTGATCGCCGAGGAAGTGAGCTACGTGTCCGGGCACGCGCCTCCGGCCCCCATTCAGGTCACGGCCAAGATTCGCCGCCAGGCACGTCTGGCGCGCGCCACCCTGACCCCGCTGGATGGGAATCGGGCGCAACTGGTCTTCACCCGTCCCCTGCGGGACATCACCCCTGGTCAGGGGGTGGTTTTCTATCAAGGGGACGTCGTCCTGGGTGGGGGGATCATCGCCTCGGTGCATTGATCCGTTAGAGACTTTTGGTTGCCTGCCACTCCTGGCCGCCTGTTTATCCGCGCATTTTCACCGCCGAGTCGCGGAGGGTGCCGAGCTTCCTCTGCGTCCCGGCGGTGAGTTGTGGGTAATCAGGGGATAGCGCAGCAAATCCCTGGGAAGCACGAGGGGATGCCCCTCGTGTTTTCTCTCTCCCAACACTTTGTGGGTAGCGCCGACTTGTTGCGCTACCCCATCACCAGAGGAATTTGCGTCAGCCGCCAAACGATGGTAGAATGTATACTCAGTACTCGACTTTTGCAGCGGCCCGTGAGGGCCAAGAACGTTAACAACAGCAGATAGTCAAGGCCTAGTTTTGGGAGCAAGGCGCACTGCCCCCATCCCGGCCACCC
>JAGGZG010000100.1 GCA_021162125.1 Anaerolineae bacterium | reverse complement strand
AGTTGTGGAACAATCAACCTGAGTTAGAACGGGGTTCTTGGTGCACGAGGTGCGACGCACTTCTGTCGTCGGTTTCGCGATGGAAACAAGCCCTTGAGGAGGGAGGGCTGGCGGTCCCCCTGTAGAGTGTTGGTGACGTGTCTCGCCCGAACGTGAACGTTCGGGCTACGAGGTGCAAGGCCCTCCGGGCCTCTGGAGCGCCCGGCGGGGCGGACAAGGAGCACCAACACGCAAGGGGGGAGACTACCGAACTGTGAGCATTTCATTATCTCGGAAACCACTACCTCTGGTAGTGGTGCAATCAATTGGTTCTACCGGTAAATTCACCGATTTTGTGTTTTTTCGAAGAAGATACAGAGTGGCTAAGTGATTGGTAAATTGGGTATAAGTTCAGCCGTTGAATTTGTTGGGCCAGGACGAACTTCCTCGTAAACTATTCTGGCCAATAATCATTCGCCTCGAGCACCGTTGCCAAATCATCGAACGTGATATTCGATGAGAGCTTTAATCGAAAGCCTGTTCAGGGCAAGAGACAATGCGAATGAAAAAGCACTATTGGCTCGAAGAGTTGCCCAAAAGCGCACCTTCTAGGTGCGACGGTTACAAGCCACCGCCTCCGGCGGTGGTAGTTGACTTGCTAGACGAAGATCAATAAAGTGCGTCGCACCTCGCTCCCCGTCGAAAGTTTGTCCAGTGTGTTGCATAAGTACTTTTAAGGGATTTGTCCTTGTGCCCGGTCGCCGGCCGGAGTCCGCAACTTGTTGCGGAATGGCCCGGACAAACCAACCTCCGGTTAGCCAGAGCACCCCGAACAAGTTCGGGACTCCACTTATGCAACACTCTGTTGTCAGTAAAGGACGATTATGCTATAATCCAGTCTGCCCAGCTATGCCGCCATAGGTTTCGAGTTCAAAGTTTCAAGTTATCCATCGCGCCAAACTCGAAACTTGAAACGTTACTACTCAGGCCAGCGGTTGAAACCGCGCCTGAGGAGCTAAAGCTGGCTGTCCACCTGCGTGGACAGGCGCGTCCACGCAGGTGGACGCTCGGCTGCAAGCTCTCTAGAGGCGATTTCAATCGCTAACAGAAGTAGCCTGAGCAGCTACCTCGAAACTTGTAACTCGGCGCTTCTTGTGCTGATGAAACGGGCTGCTATCAAACTGAAAGAAGAACCCTGTGAAGAACTGGCAATTCGTCGTTTTCGTGCTCGTCATCGCCATCCTGTTTGCTTTCCTGTTCGAGCTGAACAATTACACCGCTTACCGCGCGGTTTTGCCTCCGGGCCTCTCCCTGGCCGGATTGCCCGTCGGAGGGAGGAGTGAGGAGGAAGCGCGGGCCCTCCTCGAAGAGGCTTTTTCCACCCCAATCACCCTCCATTACCGGGACGAGACCGTGACTTTGAGTCCCCGCAAGGTAAAATTCCGCCTGCGAACCGACGCTATGATGGAGCAGGTCCGCCAAGTCACCGCCAGCAGCGATTTCTGGCAGGGCTTCCTCGACTATCTGCTGGGCAACACCGCTGAGAGTGTGGACATCCCGGCCCAGGCCCGTTTCGACGAGGAGGCCGTCCGCCAGCAGCTTCTGGACATCGCCGCCAGGTACGATCACCCACTGCAGCCGCCGCGCGCCGTGGTCAGCTCGCTCACCTACCTGCCTGGGCAGCGCGAGCAGCGCCTGGACGTGGAAGCCTCACTGCCCCTGGTTATCGCCGCTCTGAACTCGGCCACCCAACGCGAGGTTGACCTGGTCGTCAAGCTGGGTGACCAGGAACCGCCACCGATTGACATGACAGTGCTCCAGCAAATGCTGGAGGGCCGCCTGGACAACTTCGATGGGGTGTACAGCGTTTACGTCAAGGACCTGACCACCGGTGAGGAACTGGCTATCAATGCAGGCGTGGCCTATGCGGGGATGAGCATCCTCAAAATCGCCATCATGGTGGAGACCTACCGCTACCTTGATGGCCCCCCAGATCAGGACACGACCAAGATTCTGACCGAGACGATGACCCTCAGCGGGAACTTCACCGCCAATCTCTTGCTGCGCTACGTCATCGGCGATGGTGACATTTACCAGGGCGTGCGTCGCCTGAACGAATCCATGCGCTACCTGGGCCTGGTCAACACCTTCATGGCTGCTCCCTACGACGAGGACGTTTTGCCGCAGCACATCCGCACCCCGGCCAACTCGCGCACGGACATCAACACCCACCCCGATCCCTTCATGCAGACCACGCCGCAGGACATGGGTCTCTTGCTGGAGATGATCTACCAGTGCGCGAACGGTGGTGGCACTCTCATCGCCGCCTATCCCGATCAGATAACCCCGGACGAGTGCCGCGACATGCTGGACACGATGTCCCAGAACCACATCGGCAGCCTGATCGAAGCCGGCGTGCCGGAGGGCACCCGCGTAGCCCACAAGCACGGCTGGATCGGCGATACCCACGGCGATGCGGGCATCGTTTTCTCCCCCGGCGGCGACTACGTGTTGTGCATGTACCTCTACCACCCCGACTGGCTGGAGTGGGAGGTGAGTTCACCCATCATGGCCGATCTGTCGCAGGCCGTGTACCGCTATTTCAATCGCCAAACCCAGGAGTCGCCGACACAATGAAATCACGATTGCCGCTCATCGTTGTCTTGTTGGCGGGGTTAGTCGCCCTGGCGGGCTGCCCCGCTTCATCAGCCACATCAGCCACAATGGCCACGGTCGCTGCTCCCTCTCCGACCTCATCACCGACAGCCACGCCCACCGTCGTCCCGACCCGACCACCAACAGCCACGCCGACGTCTTCTCCCACGCCATCTCCGACGCCGACCGTCACGCCCACCCCCCGGCCCGCCCATCTGACCATCGGCTATTCCGTGGAGGGCCGGCCCATCGATGCTTACCGCTTTGGGTCGGGCCGCTACCAGGTAGCGTTGGTTGGCGACATCCACGGTGGCCCCGAAGCCAACACCCACGATCTGCTCCTGGAACTCCAGGCCTACTTCGAGGCCCACCCCGAGGACGTGCCGCCCACCGTGACGCTGTGGCTTATCCCCGTCGCCAACCCCGATGGCCTGGCCCTGGAACGCCGCTTCAACGCCCGTGGCGTGGACCTGAACCGCAACGCCGACACCGACCTGGACGGCTGCGCGGGCAACGACTGGCAATCCGACACCTTCACCTCTGATGGCAAGCATGACGGAGCGGGCGGGGCCTACCCCTTCTCCGAGCCCGAAACCCGCGCCTTGCGCGATTTCCTGAGGCGGGCTCACGTAGTGGTGTCCTACCACAGTTATGCCGGAGCGGTATTCGCCGGCGGATGCGGCACCCACGGCCCAACGCTGCGCCTGGCCCAGATATTGGCCCAGGCCACCGGCTACGACCTGCCCGCCGAGGGTTGGACCGCTTACCCAACCACCGGCGGCCTGGCCGACTACCTGACCGACCTGAGCGTGGCCGCCGCCGAGATCGAGCTCACCGACAGGAAGCACACCGAATTCGAGCGCAACCTGCGGGGCGTGTTGGCCGTGCTGACCGACGTGGAGGACATCGTCACCGCCCGCCTGCCAGATGCCGGGGGCCAGGCCCACTGCTTGGGGCTTGACGGGGAGGCGTGGACCGCCAGTTACTACGGCTCAGGCACGTTCCCTCATCCCCTGAGCCCCGTCGTGATGGACGGTACTCTGTACTTCGTTGACGGCGGCCAGCTCAAGGCCCTGATTCCGGGTGTAGCCCAATCACCGCGCACCATCGCCCCGCCGGCCGGGAAAGTTGATGGCACGCCCATTCAGGAACTGCTCGACCTGGCAGCCCTGCCCGATGGCTCCGCGCTCATCCTGCTCGACCGCGACGGCGAGGTCTATCGTTACGCGCCGGGCACCGATCGCTGGACACAGGAGGACTGGACGGCGCTGGCCCGCACCGGGGGCTATTACCTGACCGCCGTCGCCGCCGACCGGAGAGCCATCTATTTCCTGGACACCAACTCTGGCCGCATCTGGCGCTACGTCCCGGACGAAGAGGCGCGCGCGATTGTCGAAATCCCCCGCAGCCGGGGCATAGACCTGGCCGCCGACGGGCGAAACCTGTACGTCCTCTGGCGGGAGATGGTCAACGAGCGACCGGCCATCGTGCAGTTCGACGCGACGACCGGCGAGCAGGGCTGGATAGTTAAGAAAGGGCTGGACTATCCCACGGCGCTATGGCTCGATCCACGGCCCGGTGGCCCGCTCTACGTGCTAGATAGCAACGACCGCCGCGTACTGGCTCTGGCCCGGGACACCGGTGACGTGCTGGATGAGTACCTGGTGCTCGACCGCGAAGTCACCCTGCGTGGCGGCTGGCCGCTGGACGACCGCCTGCTTTTCGTCGCCCCCAATGCCCTTTATCTCTACCCCGCCGTGGAGGGCACCCCCGGCTTCACCCTCCCCGATTCGGCCGTCAACACCTTCGACCCCGCCGACCTGGAGTACCTGCGGGGGTTCATCTCGCCCATCGCCGGGATAGTACTGCCGGAGCGGGAGAACTCGCTGCCCGGTGCGCCACGCCACTACCGTCACGGAGACCACCAGGGCTTCGACCTCTCCGCCTGGCCGGACGGCACTCAGGTCACCATCAGCACCGAGGTGCGGGCGGTGCGCGACGGCGTCGTCATCCGCGCCGACTGGGACTACGAAAATCCCAGCAAATCGCAGATGGACGAGTGGCTAGCCAAGTGCCGTCAGCTTGGTTACACTCCCGAAGAGATCCTGGACCACCTGCGTGGGAGGCAGGTATGGTTGGACCACGGCAATGGCATCGTCACCCGCTACGCACACCTCAGCGCCATCGCCGAGGGAGTGGAGGCGGGGCAGGAGGTGCAGCAGGGGCAGGTCATCGGCTACGTGGGCAACTCCGGCACGCCGGAATCCCTGTACAACCCGGACGCCGAGATACACCTGCACTTCGAGATTCGCATCGGCGAGCACTACCTGGGCCAATACCTGAGTCCAGTGGAAACCCGCCGCTGGCTCAACCGCGTCATCCGCTGGTGAGGTAGCCCCCGCAGGTTTCGAACCTGCGGGGGGCTTGGGTGTCTGAGCCCCATCGAGACCCACTGCTGGCTCAACCGCGTCATCCGCTGGGATCTGAACGTAGGCCGGGCCGAGGGCCCTTCTATCCCCACACGCAACTTTCACCCCGAATTGGCCGAAAAAACACTTGACACCGAAAACGTTTTAGGGTATAATGTAAATGCCGAAAACGTTTTCGAGAAGCCGCTCACTGCGGGGGTGAAGCGTATGTCCACAACGATAAAAGACATCGCTCAACTTCTCCATCTCTCCGTGTCCACCGTTTCCAAAGCCCTCAACGATTACCCAGACGTAGCCCCAAAGACCAAGCAGCGGGTTCAGGAAGCAGCCCGTTCGCTCGGCTATCGCCCCAACGTCATCGCCCAGCGACTACAGTCCAGACGCACTGGCACGCTGGGCTTTGTGCTGTGGTATGGAGAGGATAGCATTTCGGACCCCCTGTTCAACGAACTTCTGATCAGCATGCTCGACGCGGCTGCTCGCCGCCAGTACGACCTTCTTGTCTCAGCTTGCCCGTTGGGCACTTCCCGCCCGGCAGCCTACGAACGGATGATCAAGACAGGACGGGTGGATGGTTTCATCCTGGACGGCACTGACCGGCAGGATGACCGCATTACTTACCTCTGCCGGGAGGGATTCCCCTTCGTCGTTTTCGGGCGTACAGAACAGGACATTGATTTCCCTTACGTGGACGTGGATGGTTGCGCTGGGGTGCGCCAGGCAGTGCAGCATCTCATTGACCTGGGCCACCGACGTATCGCTTTCATCGGATTGCCCTCTTTTTCCTTCTGTGCCTACGACCGCCGGCTAGGCTACGAGGCCGCGTTGGAGGCAAATGGCTTACCGCTGGAGACGGACCTGATCGTGGAAGTAGAGGCGGGCAGTGAGGAGAATGGCTACAGCGCCATGATTCAACTGTTGGAACTATCCCATCCACCGACGGCTGTCATGGTCTCCAGCGACCTGATGGCTATCGGTGCTTTGCGCGCCGCCCAAGAGCGCGGTGTGACTGTCGGTCGCGACCTGGCCCTGATTGGTTTCGATGATATCTCCCTGGCGGCTTACACGCATCCCCCGCTGACTACCCTGCGCCAACCTATGCAGGAGATAGGCCAGCGCCTGGTGGACATGTTGGTATGCCTGCTTGAGGATAGACCTCTGCCGGAGCGTCACGTCATCCTGCCCCCCCCTCTGGTCATCCGCCAGTCCAGCGGTGAAACACGGGGCGGCCCATGAAAGAGCGCTTCGGAGTATTGACAAACATACCAAATCGTGGTATACTAGGGTTACTTAAACGTTTAAGTAACCTTCCTGATCCCATCACAGCACTCCCACGCACACACTGGATTATCTGACTCGGCTAACTCCAACCTGAATTCGTTTGAGAGAAGCGGAGGAAATCCTGTGCCTACGATCAAAGATGTCGCCAGGCTGGCTAACGTCTCCATCGCTACTGTCTCCTACGTGCTCAACAATAGCGGCCTCGTCAGCGAGGCCACTCGCGCTCGCGTGTTGGCCGCTGTCGAGGAGTTGGGCTATCGCCCCAGTATCATCGCCCGCAGCCTGAAGGGCAAGCATACCCACATGTTGGGCTTTGTCCTCTCCCCCTTCGCCCGTCAACCTCAGGACCCCTTTTTCAACGAATTCCTCTCGGCCCTGGCCGATACTGCTGCTAGTTTTGATTATCACGTGGCCGTGACCACGACGGCGGACCTGTCCTCGGAGCGGAAAACCTACGAGGATATGGTGAGGGATAGGCGCGTGGATGGTTTCATCGTCGCCGATACCCGGCCCGACGATGAGCGCCTTGCCTACCTGGTCACTGCCGGGTTCCCTTTCGTGGCTTTCGGGCGTCCGGCCAACGAGTTGGACTTTCCCTATGTGGACGTTGATGGCCGCGCCGGTGTGAAACGAGCCGTCCAGCACTTGATTGACCTGGGTCACCGGCGCATTGGTCTCATCGAGCTCTCGCCGGCGCTGGTCTGCCGGATGCACCGGCGGCAGGGTTATGAGACAGCGTTGCAGGAGAATGGCCTGCCGTTGCAGCCGGAGTTGATCGCGGTGGGTGGCCTGACTGAGAAGGATGGCTATCTGGCGATGAGCGGGCTGCTGGATTTGGCCCGGCCCCCCACGGCGGTGATCGCCGGCAACGACCTGATGGCTGTGGGGGCCATGAACGCTATCCGTGATCGAGGGCTGGCTGTGCCCGACGATGTGGCCATCATCGGCTTCGACGACATCCCCCTTGCTTCCTACGTCCGGCCGACTCTGAGCACCCTGCGACAGGACTTCTACGGTATTGGAGAGCGGTTGGTGCGGATGTTGATGGCCTTACTACGCGGTGAGGAGATAACAGAGCCGCAGAAGATCCTGGAACCAACACTGATTATCCGCGAGTCTAGCGGAGGTGCTTTGACAAAGGGTTGAATCTATCAACCAACGTGAGGATCAATTTGACGAGGGGTTAACCATGCATGGTCTTGTCTCGCCGGCGACTCGCCACTTCGCCCGTGGGTAAGGAGGTGATGAGCCTGAAAAAATGACCGCTGTGTGCGGAGCCTGCGGGCTCTCCCCAGCGCAAGCTGGGTCCGACTTTCAATTCCCAAGATTAGGAGCAAGGAGGGAAGAACGATGAAAAAGTTTCTATTCGCAAGTCTGGTCTCCCTGATCGTCCTTAGCCTGGTGTTGACCGGGTGCCCGTCACCGACGCCCGTCGTGCCCACTGAAGCACCAGCACCAACGCCAACGACGCCACCGGCAAAGTTACCCGGCGAGGAGCCGACCAGTTTCACCAAGTTCGCGGTCGAAGACGGGGCCACGATTGTCTTCTCCGGCTGGGGTGACGAGACGGAGCAGAACATCTACCGCGACTCCATCAAGCGCTTCAACAAGATCTATCCCAACGTCACGGTGGACTTCCAGCCCATCCCCGCCGACTTCCAGACCACGATCAAGGCCCGCATGGCCGGCGGCACAGCGCCGGACGTCTTCTATGTGGACGACCAACTGATGGCCGCCTTCGGCCCGACGGGTCAACTTCTGCCCCTCGATGACTACATGGCCGAGGCAGGGGTGAAACGCTCCGACTTCATCGAGGCCCTGCTGACCATCTTCACCTACGAGGGCAAGACTTATGGTCTGCCCAAGGACTGGGGCACGCTGGGTCTGGTCTACCTGCCTGAGGCCTTTGAGGCGGCGGGCATTGATGAGCCGACCGCCGACTGGACGTGGGACGATCTGAAGGCAGCAGCCGAGGCTATTGCCGCCAACACCGACTATGCTGGCTTCTGCCAGAACGCTGACTGGGCCCGCTTCGCGCCGTTTGCCTTTGGTGCGGGTGGTGCGTACACCAACGATGCTTTCACCGAGGGCACGATGAACAGCCCAGAGGTAGTGAGCGCCGCCGAGTTCGTAGTGGGCATGTACGAGGACGGCTCACTGGTTACATCGGCAGACGTGGGCGCCGGCTGGTGCGGTGAGGCCATCGGCAAGGAACTGGTAGGGATGACCTACGAGGGTGGCTGGATGGTGAACTACATGCGCCAGGACTACCCCGACGTAGAGTGGAAGGCTGTCCCCTTGCCCAAGTCACCGGAGGGCAAGGCGGCCAATGTGATCTTCACCAACGCCATCGGCGTCAACGCGGCCACCAAGTACCCGCGTGCGGCTGCGGCTTTCTTGATCTACCTCACCAGCCGCGAGAACCAGGCGGAGATTGTGAAGACCGGCTTCGCCTACTCCACGCACCCGGACCAGGTTGATCTGGT
>JAGGZG010000086.1 GCA_021162125.1 Anaerolineae bacterium | reverse complement strand
TGGAATTTGACGTGCCTGCCTTTCGCCGGCTCATAGCCGGGCTTAACCCTGAGGCTCGTATTTTTGAAGTATCCTGCACGACCGGCGAGGGAGTGGGGGTCTGGGCGGAGTGGCTGGTGGGGATGTGCTCGTAATTGCGTCAGATAGATTTGGGCATTGTTGTGGGTGAATTGGACAAAGTTTTAAGAAAAATCACCGTCCGTGGTGTGGTACAGGGCGTAGGCTTCCGGCCCTTCGTCTTCAACCTGGCGGAGCGCTTGAGGCTGGGTGGTTGGGTGCTGAACAACTCCGGCGGGGTGGAGATCGAGGTCGAAGGGCCGTCTGATGCGCTGGAGGCTTTCGTTACCGCCCTACGCGCCGAAGCACCCCCCCTGGCGCACATCGAATCGCTGCAAGTGCAGGATGCGCCACCGCAGGGCTACGATCACTTCGAGATCCGCCATTCCGAGCGACAGGAGGGGCGCTACCAGCTCATCTCGCCGGACATCGCCACCTGCCCTGACTGCCTGCGTGAGTTATTCGATCCGAACGACCGCCGCTATCGCTATCCATTCATTAACTGCACCAACTGCGGGCCGCGCTTCACCATCATCGCCGATATTCCCTACGACCGGCCCAACACCACCATGCGCGTCTTTCCTATGTGCCCGGCTTGCCAGCAGGAGTACGACGACCCACGCAACCGTCGCTTCCACGCCCAGCCCAATGCCTGTCCCGTCTGTGGTCCTCACGTCTGGATCCAACCTTCCACCCTCCCAACCTTCCAACCCTCCAGACTTCCAGACTTCCAGGACACCGTCGAGCACGCAGCCTACCTCCTGCGCCACGGTGCGATCCTGGCCATCAAGGGGTTGGGCGGTTTTCACCTGGCTTGCGATGCGACGAACGCCGGCGCGGTGCGTACCCTGCGCGAGCGCAAGCGCCGTCCGCACAAGCCTTTCGCGGTAATGATGGCCACCCTGGACGAGGTCAGGCAGCACTGCCAGGTCTCGCCGGAGGAAGAAGCACTGCTCACCTCGCCGCAGTGTCCCATCGTCCTGCTGCCCTGGCGGTCCACGTCTACCGTTGTGCCCGAAGTCGCGCCTCGTTATCGCTACCTGGGGGTGATGCTGCCCTACACTCCGCTGCACCACGTGTTGCTGCGCGACGTGGGCCGTCCGTTGGTGATGACCAGCGGCAACCTGAGCGAGGAACCAATTGCCGCCGACAACGACGAAGCCCGCCGCCGCCTGGGCCACCTGGCAGACTACTTCGTGTTCCACGATCGCGACATCTACGCTCGCTACGACGATTCGGTCTGGTTCGTGCCATACGCTTCACGTTTCACGTCTCCCGCTCCTCAACCCATCCGCCGATCACGGGGATACGCACCGTTTCCCATCAAGCTGCCCTTCAAGACGCAGCAAATCCTGGCCTGCGGCGCGGAGATAAAGAACACTTTTTGTGTGACCCGCGACGAGTACGCTTTCGTCTCCCAGCACATCGGCGACATGGAGAATCTGGAGACGTTAGAACACTTCGAGCGAACAGTGGAGCTTTATAAACATCTGTTCCGCATCGAACCGCAGATCGTCGCCCACGACCTGCACCCCGACTACCTGGCTACCCAATTCGCCATCCGCTATTCGCCATCCGCCATTCGCCATTCGCCATTCGCTATTCAACACCACCACGCTCACCTGGCCGCCTGCCTGGCCGATAACGGATGGGGAGCCGACGACGGCCCGGTCATCGGCGTCTCGCTGGACGGCACCGGCTACGGCGAGGACGGCCACATCTGGGGCGGGGAGTGGCTGGTGGGCGATTATCACGGCTACCGGCGCGCCGCTCACCTGGAATACCTGCCCCTGCCCGGTGGTGACGCGGCCACCCGCAACCCCTGGCGCATCGCCGTCAGCTACCTTTACACATTGCTGGGTGAGTTCCCGCAGCTCCCTTTCCTGACTCCACTGAAGAAAGGGACGCAGATGAACGCTGGCTGCGCTCGCAGATCGAATAGAGAAAATCCGCGTTCATCTGCGAAAATCTGCGTCCAGAAAAAAGAAGTGACACCTTCGCCTCTTGTGCTGAGGACAGTTTTGTCAGGGGGGTCTTTCCTGGACGGGGTAGATACCGCCGAACTGGACCTTCTACACCAGCAGCTCGACCGTCGTTTGAACTGTCCTCTCACCTCGTCCATGGGTCGCCTGTTCGACGCCGTCTCTGCCCTGCTGGGAGTGTGTGGGCGAACAACCTACGAGGCGCAGGCGGCTATCGAGCTGGAGATGGTGGCGAGTGGGCAAGTGGGCAAATTGACAAATCAGCAAATCAGCAAATCGGCAAAGGGCGAGGGGTATCCATTTCGAATCGAGGCAATTGGCGATCACATGGTGGTGCGATTACGGGAGTTGTTCGCCGCGCTGTTGGCCGACTTGCAGGCCGGGATGCCGGTGGCAGAGATGGCCTGGCGATTTCACCGGACAATAGTTCAGATGACTGTTGAGGTGTGCGAGCGCATTGCGGCCGACACGGGATTGCACACCGTGGCCCTCAGCGGGGGATGTTACCAGAACCGGCTGCTGCTGGCTTTGACCGTCCCCGCGTTGGAAGCGGCCGGCTTTCGGGTGTTACTACACCGCCAGGTGCCATGCAACGACGGCGGGTTGAGCCTGGGTCAGGCGGTGATCGCCCATTTTGCGGCATAAACCGTTGGACGAGATGCCATCTCGTCCTGCGATATACGAGGGGATGATATGTGTTTAGCCATACCAACTTTGATCAAATCCATTGACGGCCAGCAGGCCGAGGTCGAAATAGGCGGGGTGCGACGCACGATCAGCCTGGCGCTGACCCCCGAAGCGAAAGTAGGTGACTACGTCATCGTCCACACCGGCTTCGCCATCAGCGTGTTGAACGAAGAAGAAGCCCAGGAGTCACTGGCCCTGTTCGCCGAGCTGGAGGAAAGCTGGGCCGCCGAGGAGGCAGCAGGCGAGTTCGTGACATGAAATACATTGACGAATTCCGCGACCCCGCTCTGGCCCGGCGATTGCTGGAGGATATCACCCGCCGCAGCACCCGTCCCGTGCAGTTCATGGAATTCTGCGGCGGCCACACCCACGCCATCTTCAAGTTCGGCCTGCGCCAGATGCTCCCCCCCACCGTGCGGCTGAGTTCCGGGCCGGGCTGCCCGGTGTGCGTCACCTCTGCCACGGACCTGGACCGTGCCATCGCGCTGGCAGGCGTGCCTGATGCTATCCTGGCCACCTTCGGTGACATGGTGCGCGTGCCGGGCAGCCGGGGCAGCCTGCAAGAAGCCCGCTCGCGAGGGGCTGACGTGCGCGTGGTCTACTCCACCCTCGACGCCTTGCAGATCGCCCGCCAGAACCCCGACCGGCCGGTGATCTTCCTGGGAGTGGGTTTCGAGACCACCGCGCCCACGGTGGCTGCCGCTGTCCTGCAAGCCGAAGAGGAGGACATCTCCAATTTCTACGTCTTCAGCGTGCACAAGCTCACCCCGCCCGCCACGCGGGCTATCCTCGATGCCGGAGAGGTGCGGCTGAGCGGGATCATCGGCCCCGGCCATGTGACCACCATCATCGGCGCGGATGCCTGGCGCTTCCTGCCCGATGATTACGGAATGCCCTGCGTGGTAGCTGGCTTCGAGCCGCTGGACATCCTGCGTACGGTAGCTATGTTGGTAGAGATGGCAGAGGAGGGACGGCCTGCCGTGAGAAATGCCTACGGGCGCAGCGTGAGGGCCGAGGGCAACCGCACCGCGCTGAAGATAATGTATCGCGTCTTCGAGGTGGGAGTGGCCGACTGGCGCGGTTTTGGCCCTATCCCGGATAGCGGTCTGGTTCTGCGTGAAGAATATACCCACCGTGACGCGACCCGTGTGTTTCCGGTGGAGATTGCTCCTCCCGCTGCTGAGCCAAAAGGTTGTCGCTGTGGTGAGGTGCTGCGCGGCGTAGTAGAGCCGCCGGAATGTCCCCTGTTCCGTCGCGTCTGTTCACCGCGCACCCCGGTTGGCCCGTGCATGGTCAGCGCCGAAGGAGCCTGCGCGGCCTACTATCAGTATGGAGAAGAGACGTGAAAGGCGAACCACAGACAATTCTCCTGGCCCACGGCTCCGGCGGCCAGCTCAGCCACGAGTTGGTCGAGCGGGTATTTGTGCGCCATTTTGACAGCTCCATTCTAGCAGAGCTGAACGACGCGGCGATTGTTGAGTTTGGAGGTTTCAATTTTCATGTTCCGGGTTCGACAAACCTGCAACCCGAAACCGATAACCTGAAACTCGCTTTTACCACCGATTCCTACGTCATCCAGCCCCTCTTCTTCCCCGGAGGTGACATTGGCAAACTGGCGGTGTGTGGCACAGTGAACGACCTGGCCGTGGCCGGCGCCGAGCCGCGCTACCTGAGCGCTGGCTTCATCATCGAGGAGGGGCTGCTACTGGAGACGCTGGAGCGCGTGGTGGTCTCCATGGCCGAGACAGCCCGCGCGGCGGGGGTACAGATCGTGACCGGCGACACCAAAGTGGTGAACCACGGGGCGGCCGATGGGTTGTTCATCAACACGGCGGGGGTGGGGGTAGTGCCCCCAGGGGTACACCTGTCGCCGTCCAATCTCCGCCCCGGCGACCTGATCCTGATCAACGGCACCATCGGCGATCACGGCATGGCGGTGATGATGCAGCGCGAGGGGATGGAGTTCGGCTCGTCCCTGGTCAGCGATTGCGCCCCCCTTAACGGTCTGATCGCCGATCTGTTGGCTGCCTGTCCCGGCGCGGTGCACTGTATGCGCGATCCCACGCGGGGCGGCCTGGTCACCACGCTCAACGAGTGGGCCACGGCGGCCGGGGCGGGCATCGAGATCGAGGAAACGGCCATCCCCGTGCGTGAAGAAGTACGTGCCGCCTGCGAGGTACTGGGTTTGGATCCGCTCTACGTGGCCAACGAGGGCAAGGTGATCGTGGCCGTAGCTCCACAGGTCGCCGAAGAAGCCCTGGCCGCGTTGCAGGCGCATCCCCTGGGACGGGAAGCGGCGCTCATTGGCCAGGTGACGGATGAGCATCCGGGCCGGGTAGTGCTGCACACCCCCCTCGGTGCGCGGCGGGTGGTGGAGATGCTGGTGGGCGCCCAGTTGCCGCGCATCTGCTGAATTTGTCCTCTCCCAATCAATGGCGGAAGGGGGGTGATATCAAGCCCGAATCTGACCAGCGCCACTTTCAACAGCATTGCATAAATCATTCTCGCTTTAAGGAGGAGTCGAACCATGGCGTTTAAATCACCTAAGACCATTGTCGAGACGGCTTTCAACATCGGCAAGGCCAAGACAGAGTTGAGTATCCCCAAGATGCTGGTGTTGGGCTTCCTGGCCGGAGCCTTCATCGCCTTCGGAGGACTATTGGCCATCGTAGTTGGCAAGGGAGTGAACACCGAGATGTTGGGGGTAGGTATCGGCAAATTCATCTTCGGTGGCGTCTTCCCAGTGGGCCTGATGCTCGTCGTCATCGCCGGGTCTGAGCTGTTCACCGGCAACTGCGGGCTAATCACCCCGGCTTGCCTGGCGGGCAAGGCCAAATGGAGCGGCCTGCTGAAGAACTGGGTCTTCGTCTACATCGGCAACTTCATCGGCTCGCTTTTCGTGGCCTACTTCCTGGCCTACGCGACCGGCATTACCACCAGCGAGCCCTGGCTGAGCGCCAGCCAGTCCATCGCCGTGGGCAAAGTATCCAAGAGTTTCTGGGCCCTCTTCTGGCGCGGTGTAGGCTGCAACTGGCTGGTCTGCCTGGCCGTCTGGCTTGCGGTGGCCTCCGATGACATCATCGGCAAGGTCTGGGGCATCTGGTTCCCGATCATGGCCTTCGTCGCCCTGGGCTTCGAGCACAGCATCGCCAACATGTTCTTTATTCCGCTGGGCATCTTCCTGGGTGCGGATGTGACCTGGGGGCAGTTCTTCATTACCAATCTGATTCCCGTGACACTGGGCAACATCGTCGGCGGTGGGTTCTTCGTGGGCACCATCTACTGGTGGCTCTACGGGCGGGAGACCGGGTGAATCTGATTGTTTCGTGAGATATGTAAGCCCTGGTGAAACACCCAGGGCTTTTTGATTCCCGCACCAGATGTGTTGTATGTAATACCTCACCATGCACGAACTGGCGATCACCGAGAACATCCTGCGCATTGCAGTCGAACATGCCACGCGCGCCGGCGCACAACGAATCACCGCCATCAGCCTCGTCATCGGCGACCTGAGCAGCGTGGTTGACGAGTCGGTACAATTCTACTTTGACTTCCTGAGCGCAGGCACTCTGGCTGAGGGAGCACAGCTTCGCTTTCACCGCGTGGCCGCTCGCTTCTGGTGCCGGCAATGCGGTCAGGAGTTCGCACCGCATGACATGGACTGGCGTTGTCCCGGTTGCCAGGCGCTGGGCGGGGAGGTGCCTATGGGCACTCCCCTACACACTATCATCTTCGATATCGGGGGTGGCATTGCCGGAGGCAAGAAGTTCAAAGCCGTGCAGACCGGCGGCCCCTCCGGCGGCTGTCTGCCGGCCAGCTTGTTGGATTTGCCGGTGGATTACGAGTCGTTGACTCAGGCGGGTTCCATCATGGGTTCCGGCGGCATGGTGGTCATGGACGAGGATACTTGTATGGTGGACATCGCCCGCTTCTTCTTGAGTTTCACCCAGGCTGAATCCTGCGGCAAGTGCGTCCCCTGCCGTCTGGGAACCAAACGTATGTTGGAGACTTTAGAAC
>JAGGZG010000061.1 GCA_021162125.1 Anaerolineae bacterium | reverse complement strand
CTATTTGCCCTCGAAACTCCAGTTTTAGCCGGAATTTATCCGGCGCCGTTCTGTAGCCCGGCGATTTCATCGCCGGGCGGGGGCACAAAAGTGTCAACCTATTTCAGCCCATAATTGAACCATCCCCTGCAAAAGTACTGGAAATCCTGTAGGCGTTCAGGGGGTAGGTCAAACGCGGTTTCGATACGCCCCTTTCGGGGCTACTCAACCGGCGTGATCGCACTGGGGCTGAACGCTTACGAACGCTTACGAAATTCTAATGGCCCTGGGTGACTTGGTGCCTTTGTGGTAAATTCTACGGCACGCTCTCATGGCTCGCTTCATCCACAGGTACAGCCAACTCAATCAGCGGACAGTTCGGCCATCAGTCGCTTCAACTCCGCCAACGTCGGCTCGATGAAGTAGGGCTCACCGGTGGCCTTCATCGCGCTGGCGACGTCCTTCAGCCCGTTGCCGGTGGCGATCACCACCACCCGCTCGTCATCGCCCACCAGCCCTTGCTCGCGGGCCTTCACCAGTCCGGCATAGGGCGCACTTCCGGCCGGCTCGGCGAAGACGCCCGCCCCTCGCGCCAGCTCTTTCATGGCGGCTAAAATCTCTTTGTCGGAGACGGCAATATAGGCTCCGTCCGTCTCCTGCACGGCCCGCATGGCCTTCACCCGGTCGCGGGGCAGGCCGGCGGCGATGCTATCGGCGATGGTCTCCGCCGGCTGGGGCGTCATCTGCTCCGGCGGGATGCCCTCGCGCCAGGCTTTGACCATGGCCTGGGAGCCTTCCGCCTGCACACCCATCAGCTTCGGCATGCGATCAATGAGACCCAGAGCCAACAGGTCACGCAGGCCCTTCCACAGCCCGCCGATGATGCAGCCATCGCCCACGCCGACGAAAATACGATCCGGTGCCTGCCAGCCCAGTTGCTCACAAATTTCCAGGGCCGCCGTTTTCTTCCCCTCCGAGAGATAGGGGTTGTAGGCCGTATTGCGGCTGTACCAGTCGAACTCACGCGCCGCCACCAGGCACAGCTCGAAAGCCTGATCGTAGGTGCCCTTGACCGCCAACACCTGCGCGCCGTAGATGAGCAGTTGCGCGATTTTGGCCTGGGGCGCGGCGGCGGGCACGAAGATGATGTTGCGGATGCCCACGCTGGCCGAGAGGGTGGCCAGTGACGAGGCGGCGTTGCCCGTGCTGGCCGCGGCAATCACGTCGCGTCCCAGTTCGAGCGCCTTGAGGATGCCCACCGCGCTGGCCCGGTCCTTGAACGAGGCGCTGGGGTTACGCCCGTCGTCTTTCACGTAGAGCTCGGCCAGACCCAGCCTGCGCTCCAGGTTGCGGGCGCGGTAGAGCGGCGTCCAACCCACGCGGAACAGGGGGTGCGTGGGCAGAGTTCCATTACGCAGGCTGTCCAGCGTGACCGGATCCACCGGCAGGAGCGGTAGGTAACGCCAGATGGACGGTGTGGGATCGGCGGCCAGGCGCTCCCTGGTCAACCTGGGGCGGATGCGCTCGTAGTCGTATATCACATCGAGGATGCCCTCGTCGCCGTGCCTGGGACAGACGTAGAGCACCTCGTCCACACCATACTCCGCGCCGCAGAGCACGCACTTCAAACCCAGAACGTGATTCATTGTTTCCTCCATGTCGTTTTGTGTACTCAGCGCAGTTCGGTTCTGCCGAGCACGTGCTGCGTGTTACGTGCTGCGTGTTGCGTGTTGCGTGGTACGTGACTGGACGGAACACGCACCACGCAACACGATTTATTGGCAGATAAAAACGTACACTAAACGGGACCCTGTTTTCACGCTTTTCAGATACACTCCGTATACCACAAAAGAAACCCCTCGTCCGCCAGGGCAGACAGGGGGCTAAATGCACGGTGCAACCATCGCCAGCTAGAACTTAATCAGGGAATACACATCGTAGCCCTTGAGCTTTTCCACGCCTTTGAGGAAAGTAAGGTCAATCAGGAAAAGCACGGCCACCACCTCGCCACCCAACTGCTCCACCAGGTCTATCGTCGCTTTGGCCGTGCCCCCCGTGGCCAGCAGGTCGTCCACCACCAACACTTTCTGGCCGGGCTCGATGGCGTCTTTGTGCATCTCCAGGACCGCGGTGCCATACTCCAGGCTGTACTCCACGCGGATGGTCTCGGCCGGAAGTTTACCCTCCTTGCGCACCGGTACGAAACCGGCACCCAGCTTGTAAGCCAACACACCGCCGAAGATGTACCCCCGCGATTCGATGGCCGCCACCACGTCGACCGGCATGTCCTTGCAGTAATCGAACATCATGTCAATGGCCGTCTGAAAAGCCTTGGGGTCTTTGATCAGGGTGGTGATGTCCTTGAAAAGAATGCCCTTCTTGGGGAAGTCGGGCACGTCACGGATCATGCTGGCCAGGTCCATGGTCTTCCTCCTGTTGCATATGAAGATTGGAGATGCCCGGCACTTGCCAAAAAGTGCCGGGCACCTGAACGGTCAATTGAGCCAACGGGCCAGATTGTAGCAGAAAAGGGGGTTTTTGGCAAGCGCATCAAAACTCGACCTCGTCCCCAAGCTCAGGGACGATGACCTCGGGCACGCCCAGAGCACGAATGCCATCGGCCAGGGAGAGTGATGCCTGCTCCTCGCCATGGACCACGAACACCCGCTGCAATCCCTTCTTGACCCGCCGCACGTAATCCAGTAACTCCTGCCGGTCGGCGTGGGCGCTGAATCCGTTGATCACTTTCACTTGCGCCCGCAGGTCGTACTCCTCACCAAAAATGCGCACTTTCTCCCGTCGCTCCACCAGCCGGCGTCCCAGGGTGTTGGGCGACTGCCAGCCGACGATGAGCACTGTATTCCGTGGATCCTCGATGTTGTTCTTCAGGTGATGGAGGATGCGACCCGCCTCGCACATCCCGGAGGCACTGATGATGATCGCCGGCTCCCGCAGGAAATTCAGCGCTTTGGAATCCTCGACGCTCCGTATATAGCGCAGCCGGTGAAAACCAAAGGGGTCGGGATGGTTGCCGCTCAAGATGAAATCGTTGATCTCCTCGTCGTAACATTCCGGGTGCAGGCGGAAAATCTCGGTGACGTTGGTGGACAGCGGGCTGTCCACGAAGATGGGTAAGTCCGGAATCTTGTGATCCTCCGTCAGGCGATGAAGGGCGTACACAATTTCCTGAGTACGGCCCACGGAGAAAGCGGGGATGATTACTTTGCCGCCCCGCTGATAGGTATCATTTACCACGCGCCGCAGTTCGCGGCCCGCCTCTTCAAAAGTCCCGTGGAGACGATCGCCGTAGGTGCTCTCGATGATGAGCGTCTCTGTGGAGGGAACGATCTCCGGGTCACGGAGAATGGGCCGATTCTTGCGTCCCAGGTCGCCGCTGAAGGCCAAGCGACGTGTGCGGCCGTCCTCCTCGATGTCCAGGACGACGATGGCCGAGCCGAGGATGTGGCCGGCGTCGTAAAAAGTGAGGCGCACGCCATCTGCCACTGGAACGGTACGGTGGTAGCCAATGCCCACGAAAGCGTTCAGGCTGTTCACCGCGTCCTGGCGGGTATAGATCGGCTTGACGGGGGGCAGGCCCTTTCGCCCTCGCTTCTTGTTCACGTAGGCGACGTCCTGTTCCTGGATGTGTGCCGAGTCGCGGAGCATGGCGCTGGCCAGGTCACGGGTGGCGAACGTGGAGTAAATGTTGCCCTGGAAACCGCTCTTCACCAGATTAGGAATGTTGCCGGAGTGGTCAATGTGGGCGTGGGAGAGAATCATGGCCTCCACCGAAGCGGCGTCGAAGGGCAGGTTGCGGTTACGCTCGTAGCTTTCCCGCCGCCGCCCCTGGAAAAGGCCACATTCCAGCAGGATGCGATTGCCGTTGACGGTGAGTAGATGCATGGAACCGGTAACGGTGCGGATGGCACCCAGAAATGCGATTTTCATGAAATAGCCTCCTCTCTCTACAGCCAGTGCCGGCGGCGGAACAGGAGAAGTATGAGCATTATGATCATAAGGATAACGCCACTGATCAAGAAGAAAGCGTAGGGCAAGTCACTTAGAGGGAGCCATTTCAAATTCATGCCGTACAAACCAGATACCGCCTCCACCAGGCTGAAAGTGAGGGTGATAACGGCCAGTATCTTCATCACCTCGTTGATACGGTAGGAGATCACCGAGTCGCTCGTTTCGCTCAGCCCCTCCACCACCTCGCGATGGTCTTCCAGGATGTCCCAGGCCTTGTTCAGGTGATCCACGATGTCGCCGAAGTAGACGTCCAGGTCCTCGCGGATGAAAGGCCGGTCTTTGCGCTCCAGGTTAGCGACGATGGCAATCTGTGGTTTGATGATGCGCCGTAGGGCGATGACGTCCCGGCGCAGAACGGAGATCTCCTGGACGATGCGCCGCATGTCCTCGGTGAAAATTTCATCCTCCACGGCCTCGATGTTGCCGCCCACCTTGTCCAGGATGGGGAAGCAATAATCCACCAGGGCATCAATC
This sequence comes from Anaerolineae bacterium, assembly GCA_021162125.1. Classification (GTDB taxonomy): domain Bacteria; phylum Chloroflexota; class Anaerolineae; order JACIWR01; family JACIWR01; genus JACIWR01. Next base: position 12,021 of record JAGGZG010000061.1, on the reverse strand, counting down.
ACGCTGTATAGCAGGCGGCTGGCTCCTCGTCCCATGTGCTTGGCGCGGGTGGCCTCGTAATTCCGGCAGTCCTCGAAGAGCTGGACCAGAGGCTTGAGGATACCATCGTGGACTGTGACCAGGTATCCCGAACCGATAAAGAAATCCACCTCGCTGGGGCGGGTGATTCGTCTATTTTTATCGTAGACCGGAAAATGCATGACGATGAACAGGTAGTTCTCGTACTCGTCAATTTTGGGCCGTTCGATCCGGCTCAGGCAGTCCTCCAGGTCCAAAGGGTGAAACTCGAAATTGCGCCGCAGCACCGCAATGTCATCAGGAGTGGGACGTGCGATGTTGGTCCAGGTGACTTTGCCATACGTGATAGTTTCCACACCCATTGGTCACCCTCCTGTGTGCCGTGTTTAGTTGACATTGGAAGCCTCCTCCCTTTTGCTGTCCGTTCTGCTCGCTTCTTGCTTTTCCTCTTCTGCTTCTTCTTTCTCTCCGGCTTTAGAGAGCTCCCGCAGCCGGTGTTCCACCAAATAGTGGATAGTGCCCTCCGGGAAAGTCCCGTCCTCGCCACGAACGCCTGCCTCCCGCCCGGTGAGGATCTCCAGACCCTCGTCCACGGAGGCCACGGGGTAGATGTGGAATTTCCCCTCGCGCACGGCCTCCACCACGTCCTGGCGCAGCATCAGGTTGCGCACGTTCTGCCGGGGAATGATCACCCCCTGGTCGCCGGTGAGCCCCCGCGCGCGGCACACCTCGAAGTAGCCCTCGATCTTGTGGGTCACTCCGCCCACAGCCTGTACCTCCCCGCGCTGGTCCACGGAGCCGGTGACGGCAATGGACTGCTTGAGGGGCAGGCCAGACAGGCTGGAGAGCAGGGCATAAAGCTCGGTGGACGAGGCGCTGTCGCCGTCCACTTCGTCGTACAACTGCTCAAAAGTCAGGCTGGCCGAGAGGGAGAGGGGACATTCCTGGGCGTACTGTCCACCCAGGTAGCCGCTCAGGATCATCACCCCCTTGTCGTGAATGGGGCCGCTCAGTTTTACCTCGCGCTCGATGTGCACTACCCCGCCTTTGCCCGCGTAAGTGCGCGCCGTGATGCGCGAGGGACGGCCAAAAGTGTAATCGCCCAGCGTGTAGACCGAGAGGCCGTTCACCTGCCCGACGACCTCTCCCTCGGTATCAATGAGAATGGTGCCATCCTTGATGAGCTCCTGTATCCGCTCCTCCACCATGTTGGCCCGATAGACTTTCTCTCTGATGGCTTGATCCACGTCCTCGCCGGACACCAGCTCGTGGCCATTGCGGGTGGCCCAGTAGCTGGCCTCGCGGATGAGGTCGGCGATGTCTCCGAAGCGGGTGCTGAGCTTGTTCTGATCCTCCACCAGGCGCGAGCCGTACTCCACCACTCTGGCCACTCCTGAGCGGTCGAAGTGATGCAGTCCTTCCTCAACACAGCGGGCGGCAATAAATTGGGCGTACTCCTGGACGTTCTCCCCGCTGCGGTCCATGTCCACTGCAAAATCGGCGCGCACCTTGAACAGCTTCCGGAAGTCCTCGTCCTGACTGTAGAGCAGGTAGTAGAGCGTGGGGCTGCCCAGCAGGACAACCTTCACCTGCAAAGGGATGGGCTCCGGCTCCAGCGTGCTGATGGCGAACAGCCGATATTGGCTGGCCAGTTCTTCGATGCGGATTTCGGAATTGCGCAGGGCACGCTTGAGCGCCTCCCAGGTGAAGGGCTCGCTGAGGACATCTTTGATAGCCAACACCAGGTACCCACCGTTGGCGCGGTGGAGCGCGCCGGGCTTGATCAGGGTGAAGTCGGTGACCATCGCCCCGAAACGGGCCTGTTGCTCCACGCGGCCCACGAGGTTGTAATACGTCGGGGTGGACTCCACCACCACCGGCGCGCCCTTCAGCCCGCTGCGGTCCACCAGCACGTTTACCTTGTAGCGCGTCAGGTGTGAGTCGGCCGCGACCACGGGCACGCCCATTGCCTGCGGGGTAGCTTCTCCCTCTTCCCCGGGCCGGAAATCATCCACGTGCTCGATGATGTCCTGGCGCACGGCCTCCAGGTAGTCCACCACGTCGGGCAGGTCCTGGTAGGCGGCTTTCAGCTCGTCAATCAGCGGCCCACAGGCAAAGCTGGCGACCTGGCGGTCGAGCTCCTGGGCCTTCTGACGAGCCTCCCGCTCCCGCTCGCGGATGCGACGCGCGGCGTCGTTCAGCTCGGCCTCAAGTTGGCGGCGGGTCTCATCCACTTTGGCCCGCTGCTCATCGGACAGTTCGTTGTAGGCCTGCGGTGTCATCGGCTGGCCGTTGACCACGGGCACGGGCACCAGCCCCGACGGCGTGCGCATCAGGCCGAAGCCCTGCTGCCCGGCCTTTTGCCCCAGCGCGGTCAGTTCTTCCTCCTGCACTTTTTGCAGATCGGCCGCAATTTGGTGTTGCGCCTTCTCGTATTCCTCGCTCTCGAAGGCACGGGGAATCTCGACTTTGAGGTGATCCACCAGGCGCTCCATGTCGGCTCGCAGGCGAACGGCGGTACCGGCCGGCAAGCGCAGGGCACGGGGGCTGGAGGGCTCGGCGAAGTTGTATACGTAGCACCAGTCGTCGGGCACAGGCTCAGTGGCCGCACGGCGTTCCAGGAAGTGCTGGATGGTCGTCGTGCGACCGGTGCCCGCCGGGCCGAGGACGTAGACGTTGTAGCCAGGGCTGGCGATGTCTATCCCGAAATCAATGGCCCGCGTGGCACGCGGCTGGCCGATAATCTCATCGGCGACGGCCAGCTCGCCGGTGTGCTGAAACTTAAATGTGTCCGGGGCACAGGTGCGGCGCAGCTCGTCCGCAGATAACTCGCGATGCGAGATGGGCATGGACCTCCTCCTGAAAAAGGTGTTGCCAGGATTTCGCGGTCTATTATACCAGCGTTCGCTTTAAAGGGAAAGCCGCCCATCCGATGCGGGACAGGCGGCAAGGGACCTTCACTTGGCCGGCGATCAGCTTGCTTTCTGGCGCTTACGTTCCACGTCCTCCAGTGCGGCGCTCAGGGCGTGGTAACTCGCCAGCGCGCCGACCGGCAGATAGACCAGCGGTAGCAAGAGAGGGATGGCAATGCCGATGGCCAGCGCCAGCGCGAGTAGGGCCAGCAGGGTGAACGTGAAAAGGGGGTACCCCAGGCAGAGGAGCAGGGCGTTGCGCAGGATGAGAAACGTCCGCCGGTCTTCCATTCTCATGAGCAGGGGGAGGACGTATATCTGCCCGCCCAGCCAGATGGCGAGGGCGTAGACGTTGATCCAGCCCATCAGCCGCAGGAGCAGCCCATCTCGCTGTGGTGACAGGCAGAAGGCAACATTGGTGGACAGCACGATGGCTACCAGCAGGCCCAGGCCAAGCAGCTTCCAGCTTGCCCAGGCATAGCGGCGGATTCCTACCCAGAAATCCCCGAATTCGACGCGCTTGTCGCGGAGCAACACATGGGTGAGGTAGGATAGGCCGGCCAGGGCCGGTGGCGCACCAATCACGGTCAGCACCAGAAAGAAAGCCACCAGTCCCGCCCCGGCCAGGACGAACATTTCATCCCACCAGTCGCGTACCGAGATAGCGAATATCTTCATAGCGTGTCGCATTGGACTTATAAAAACCCCCCGTATCTTCTCAAAAAATAGGGGCAAAGGTCACACCTTGCTCTGGCTGGATCGCCAGATCCAGCCGCTAGACGACGGATTTGGCAATCCGTCGTCTAGCGTAACAGGCGGCAGGCTGCTCCTGCCCCAAGATGATATCGAGAAGATACAACCTCCCCCAGGTTTGAATGTGCAATGAACTTTACCGCTCACAGTTTAGCACATCCTCCAGAGAAACGCAAGTTTCTCTTATGTCCTTTCGTTTCCCGCTCTCTCTTTTTAAAATCGTAGATCAGCCAGAACTCTCGTCTCTGGAACGAGCATTCGAGATTTTCGCCCCCAAAACGACTGTCACGAATATGTCTCTGGCCTGGGTGATTCACGACCCCCACATGATCAGGGCGAGGGCAATCGGCAGTGCCACGCAAAGCGGGACGACGAACAGCGCGCCGAACAGAACGATGAACGCCCAGCGCACGAACTCCCCCCGCCGGGTGTGGACGGCCTGTTCCAGCGAGCTGGCCTGGGCTGTTTCTTGAGGAGCCGGTAGCGCCTCGGCGATTTCGGCCAACGCGGCCAGAGCTTCGAACCACTGCCGGGCTTGCTCCGGCTCAACTTCGAACCTGAACCATCTTTTGCTGTAGTGCAGACGCAGCACCAGGTTCCCTGGCAGCAATTCCACCTGCCGCACCAGGAACGGCTCCTCGAATTTGATCAAACGCTGCAACAGGCCCGGCGTCCGGGGGTCGGCGAGTAGAGCGCGCGCCCAGGCTTCGTCCAGAGCAAAGACGCGCAGGCCGCCGAGGGCCGGGTCGGTTAACGTCAGGGGGTGGCGATGGAGCCAACCAGCGACAGTCGTCGTCATCGCGTCCGGCTCGTCCACGCTCAGGCGGGTTTGTAGCGGGGTGCCGAGATACATCTCCAGCGTCGGGCCACGGCGAAAGTAGACGTGCGCCTCCCGCCCCCGGAATTCCCCGTGGTAGGAACGCATGGTGAGCATTTCTCTGTGACCGGCGAGTCCCAGCGGGACAAAGGCAGCGTCGAGTTGGGCTGCTCGGCGGCGGATGGTCCAAAACAGGAACCCGAACCCGCCGCCGACCACGATCAGAAAGAACAGGACGGGGGGCACGGTCATCACCAGGAGCGCCGCCGTGCGGTCTTGGATTCGGCTACCAATCGCCAGGGGGAGGAAGATGAGCAGACAACCCAGCGGGACGACAATGGTCACCGAAACCAGCCAGATCAGCAAGCCACGAGACCCAGACCTGAACAGTTCGCCCACGAGTTTAGACATTGGAACTCTCCTTTATCCGGGGAGGCCTTGCGAAGGTTTTTGCAACCTTCGCAAGGTTTTCAGTTACTACGGCAGCCTGCCTTTCACGATGGAGGAAATGTCACAGGAACTGGCATCGTAACCGGGTTCCAGATTGATGACAACCTTGTAATCGGCGCTCTCCCCGGCGGGAATATCGTCAAAGATCAAGTCGTACCCCGTCGCCACAAGCTCGCCAGTCGTGGCATCGTGCAGGGCGACGATGACGTAGGTCTTGTCAACGGCTGTGTCCGAACTGTTCACCACCTGCCCGCTGAAAACGGCGCGCTGCTTCTTGAACGTCTGCTCGTCGTTCGCCGTCTCCAGGTCAATGTAAACGGCCGAGGAGGGCCAGGCGCGGTCCCAGGCGACGGTGTAGCTGGTGACCTTGTCGAGCAGGCTGGCGTCCTCCTCCAACGGCCCCCAGCCGCCGACGATGTCGAAGGGGAGGCTCTCGCCGGGGGCCAGGTCCACCGGCACGGAGAAGGTATCTGCGTCGAGCACGTTGCCGTATGCGTCGTAAAAGGCGGCCAACAGGAGGATGCTCAGCGTCCGCCGGTCGGCGTTCGTCACCGTGCCCACCAGGTGCACGCCGCCGTACTTGTCCACGTAGACGTGGCTGTCCTCCGAGAAGGTGATGGCCCGCTCTTCTCGGACGGCGGTGGCCTCGGCGTCCAGGTAGATGCTCTGATCGACGATGGCGTCTGCTCCCCTGTCTGCCGGCCCATACATGTACACGCGGAAGGGGCCGGATTCGCCGGGCGCCAGGTAGCGGACGGCGATGAGGGCCGAGTTGGCAGTGACGATCTCGCCGTCGTCGTCAAAGGTGGCCCCGCCGATGCTTTTGATCGCTATCGGCTCGCTGCCGGTGTTCACGATCCCGCCGGTGAGGTGCACGTTGCCATCCTGGTCTATCGTCCTGAGCACTCTCTGCACCTCCGCTGGGGGGCGTTCGATCGTGACCTCGTACCAGTCCGTGACGCGGGCCGCAAAGCTGTCCACGCCGGATAGTTTCTCATAGATCACCTGCCCAAAGGGCGAGGTCTCGCCCGGCGCCAGGTGGTGCAGCACCGGCCAGGTCGTGCCGGTGTAGAGGACGTCCCCGGCGGCGTCCAGGACTTGGATCTCGATCTTGACGCCGCTGACGGCCTGGTCGGAACGGTTGATCAGCAGGCCGACGATGCACAACGTGCCGCTCTCGCGTCTGTACCCCCGCAGCGTCTCGACAGTCAGCGGCTCTCCCGTTGCGTCTGCTGTCGGCTCCGGCTCGGTTATGGAGGGGAGCGACTCGGCAACCGGCTCGAAGAACTGAACCGAGGCCAACACGGCGTCGAACAGGGGCGCGAGTTCGGTCCACTGGGCAACCGGCGCAGCGCCGAACATGGTGAACGACTGAGTGGGCGTGACCATGCTAACGACGAAACGGGCGTTCACCTCTTGCTCGTCGACGGTGCCGCTCACGTCCGCCGCCAGGCCGGTGATCCCGCCAAAAGAGACCTCGCGCTTGTTCGATAGCTCGACCTTGACGTCCTGGCCCCCGGCAAAGTCTTGCACGATCTGCTCGTAAAGTTGCTCTGTCGTAGTGCCTTCCTCTTCGAGGCTGCCGATGAGGAGGATGGTCGGGCCGACGTTGGGGCTGGCGTCGGGGGCGCTCATGTAGACAAAGCCGCCATACTCTTCGATCAGATACCCTGGGATCGTCAGAAAGGCGAATCCCCCCTCGGCACTGCGGTGCTCCTCGCCGAGCGTCACCTCGGGGGTGGGAGACGCGGTCGGCGTCGCCGTCGGCGCAGGAGTGTGGGTGGAGGTCGGCGTGACCGTTGGCGCGGGAGGGTTGGTCGGGACAGAAGTGGAGGTCGGTTCCTCACCCTCGCCGCCCAACAGTCCACAGGGGCTGCAAGCCAGGGTGACCAGGAGCAGCAAGATGAAGATGGGTGTGAGTTTGCGTTTCATTGAAATTTCTCCTTATGGCAGAACAAATTGCCAATTTGTCCCACTGTCTACAGGGCAGTGGACTTGGCCTGGCGGTAAAGCGATCCGTACAGGAAAGCCATCACCAGTTGAGCGTAGAACAGCGTAAAGATCAAGCCAACAAAGCATGCGATCGCCCCCACGAGTTCAGCGACGAGGAACGCCAGCGCGTTCACCAACAACACGATGAACGCGGGGCCAACGTTGCTCTTGAGCATGTCAAAGATCTCGCCCAGTTGGAATGCGGCGCCAAACTGCCCGGCCTCGAGATATTTGCCCCACGCAAAGGGCAGCATCAGCCCCATCAGGATGGCGTAGAGCAGCAAAAGGCAGCCGCAGCAGGCGCTCATCCCAGTGGAGACGGTCGTCAGAACATCCGCCATGTCCGGGCCAAGGTTCTCGGCCACAAGCGGGGCAAGGTTGCCCGTCTGCGCGCATACACTGAAAAGGATGAGCGGCAAGGCGTAGACGAAGGCGATCCCCCACCCCTTCAAGCCTTCGACCAGCTTGCCCCCAAAGTCGCCGATCTCCGGCAGCGGGACCTCTCGTCCGGCGATAACGTTCTTCATCGCTTCCAGCACGTAGCCGAAGGCGAAGAGTGGTCCCACAACCGGGATCAACATGATCACGCCGCCGAGAAGCACTTTCTTAATCCAATCCTGATCTTGCGTAACGTACGTAAATGACCTTCCGATGTCCATTTTTGTCCTCCTGAAAGTGAACAGAATTTATGACCTCACCGGTTGCATTGTCACTGAGGATGCTCTGGCCGCTGAAACAGTTGGAGGGCAGGCCGTAGCCATCCAAAGTGGTCAGCATGGAGTATATCGCGTCATCCGCCTCTACCACTTCCGAGAACGTCTCCTTCTCCGCATCACACCATATCTGACTTGGCGCTGTTGACCCAACCGGCGTCCGATTGGATGTCGGTCTTGTAGACGGTCAGATCGGCGTCCCACTGTGCATCGGTAAAGTGCACGATCTTGTCCGCTTCGCTTCGGATGTCGGTGTAGCACCAGACCGGGCCTTCGGTGGCCTCCCATTGGCTCGTCGTTTCGTAGACGATCAGGTCGGCCTCCGAGCGGATGTCGGTGACGAACACTTTGAGATCCGCCTCGGATGCAATGTCGGTCTTGAATAGTTTTGGCATGTGATAACCTCCTTTGTTCCACAGACTTGGCAAAGACCCTCCAGGAGAGGGTGCACCCAGTTCCCGTTCTCCTCCGTCAGCGGGCCGAGCTTTGGAAAAACAGATGTCCCTTTCGTCAGGGAATCTCAACGTATGGCCGCAGCCAATCTTCGAGCTCTTCATAAACCTTTCCAACGATTGAACTGCCGGCTGTTCCCTTGAGAAACTTTTGTGTTTCTGGGCACTCGCGAGGCATTCCGACCAGCGTGTCGGCAGCGATCTCGCGCCCTGTTTGCGCTTCCACCAGTCGAAATGTCACCTGCGTGGAATAGCGAGAGAGAGTGACCGTGCCACTCCCATCCTCGAGAGTGTACTTGCATTTTTCGACGAGCGCGTTTTCTTCTTTGTCGACACAGACCACCAACTCCAGGTCTTCCACGTAATTCGCACGCCAACCCTCCGGCAGGCTGTATGAGTTCGGATCTATAAAGCCATACCGGTAATCTCCATCGTCTCCCAACTTCAGGATGGCGAGGGAATGCGTACCCGACGCTTGCGAATAAGACGGAGCATCAGGGAGTGCCGTCCCCTTGCATACCGGGCCAACAACGTATGCCGTACTTGGCATCTTATCACCTGCAGAACCGGCTGGCTCATCACCGCCCCCGCAGGCCGGGATGACCAGGGCCAGGCCCAACAGGAACACAACCAGGGGAACCAGGGCGATACGGGTGAGTTTACGATTCATCGAAAAAGCTCCTTTCTTGGCGAAGGGGTTTTGCCATCAAGACACCTCGACGTCGGGGTCTGATTCAAAATATGGCACTTGGATCATCAGTCGACGTACCAGGTCAGGCAGTGTCTCCAGACTGGCTACGGGATGACTGACGCCCGAGTCCACCTCGGTCAGGCGGGCGCGCAGTTGCCCTTGCCCGTCTGTCCAGCAGCGCAGGATAAAGCTGGCGTAGCAGGATTGGGGGAATTTTTTCGTCATGGCCGGTACCGGTATCCTTTGCATTTCGTTCTATAGCCGTTAAGATAAAGTTTTGGAGTTATCAGCCTGAGGAGTCCGCGTTCTCTAACGCGGGCTGGGCTAAATGGCGTTAGAGAACGCCTACTCCTCATTGTGGGGGGCTTGCTTTAGATTACTGGCTCATTTCCCCAAAAGTTTTTCTTAAGGTCTATAGACACCAGTATACCAGCTCACTCTCGTGGAACTCTCGTGCCGATGGCACTGTGAGGGCAAAAAGGGGTGACAAAAAGGGAGAATCAGGGGATGAGGGCCATACGTGCTAGGCTGAGCGGCGCAGGGCGGCCAGATCGCGCTGCACCGTGCGCTTGCTGACGCCGAGCGCCTCGGCCAGTTGGGCGACGGTGGGAGCCGCGCCCTGAGCCTGGGCCTCTCGCTTCAGGCGGATCAGCCGGGCGCGGCGCAGGGCAATCGCGCCCTGGGCCTGTTTGAGGGCCAGATCGGCCGGCCCGGCGTCCACCGTCCACGTCACCTGTACCAGGTGCGTCCCGTGCAATGCCGGCAGCCGACGCGAGATCACGCCCGCCGTGGGCGCGGCGGCGATCCCCCGTGCGTAAACCTCTCGCATCAGGCGGCGCAGGATAGGGTTGCGGTGGAAGAAAGCCTGCCGGGCAGGCTCGTCTTCGAGTTGTGCAGCGCCCGCCAGCAGGTTCTGGTAAGCCCGGTGGAAGTAATCGCCGGCCTGGTCCTCATCGCCGTTGGCGACCAACGCTATGGCGTGGGCGTAATAGATCTCCGAGATGACCTCCTCGCTCACTTCGCCCTGCACCAGCGATAGCAGAGCACGACGGGTCAGGGCCAGCGACTGCTCCTTTTGTCCCAGGCCGAGGAGGGCCAGGCCCTGGTAGGCCAGCAGCTCCGGCAGAAAGCCCAGCTCCCCCAACCGCTCGTACAGGGCGTAGGCCCGACGGAAGGCCGCCAGGGCCTGGTCGTGTTTCTGTTCGAGCCATCGCGCCAGGCCCAGTGTGACCAGGGCCGCTGCTTCCCAGCCTGGTTGGTCGTGGGCCTGAAAATCGGCCAGCGCCCCCTGGATGACGGCGGCGGCGCGAGGGGCCAGCGCGTCGTCGTGGTAGAGCAGCGTGTCTGCCAGGTGATACTCGTTGATGGCAGCCCGAAGCGGCTCCCCCAACTGCTCGCAGAGCCGCCGGGCCTGCTCCAGCGTGCGCAGGGAGTCGGTCGTGCGCCCCAGTTGACACTGCGAGACTGACAGGTTGTGCAATGTGCCGAGTTCCCGGCGCGGCAGGTCCAGGTCACGCCAGAGGCTCAATTCCTCCTGCGCCACCGCCAGGGCGCTGAGCGGCGCCCCCCTGTAAGACTGGATCACGCCGATTCCGCGCAACGCCTGAGCGAGGGCACGGCGGAACCCGTGCTCGTGCGCCAGAGAGCGCGCTTCGTGCAGGAAGGAGAGGGCCTGGGTGTAGCGTCCCTGGCGGATGTACCCGTACCCTTTGACCACCAGGGCCCGGGCAACCTCCGGCAGGGAAGCCCGGGCGCGCGCCAGGCTCAGGGCCTGCTCGGCGATCCTTTCGGCTTGCGCGCCCTGGCCCAGCTTTCGCTGAGCCTCGGCCAGGGCCAGCAGCGCTTCCAGTTCCGACTGGCGGTCTTTTGTCTCGTTGGCCAGGACCAGGGCCTGCGAGGCGGCGTCGCGGGCGGCTGAGGCCTGGTGTCGCTCCAGCGCCAGTTGAGCCATTCGCACCAGTACGGGGGCCTGTTGGGGATTGCACGCTTCCAGCAAGTGGGCGGCGTGGTCGTACTTTTCAAAGGAAAGAGCCAGATCAACCTCCAGCAGGCGGACGTCGTCCTGGTGGCCGGCGGGATGGGCGCGGAGGCGGCGGAGAGCATCCTGCACCGTCGCTTTATCGCCCCGCGCCAGAGCTTGCCGGGCGTGGCGCAGCAAAGCCTGTGGAGAGTCATCGCCCGGCGGAGGGGGGGCAGGCTCAGGGCGCAGATGAGGGTTGGGGCTGCGGATCGCCTGGGCCAGGGCTTGGGTGGCCGGTTCGGGTTCCACGCCGAGCTCGTCGGCAGCCAGGGCGAGAAACCGCTCGTAGGCAGCCAGGGCCGCGCCACGCCGCCCCACAGCCCGGTATGCTCTCATGAGCATACGGAGGGCTTGCTCGTCGTAAGGCTCTTCCTGCATCAGTCGCTCGGCCAACGGCAGGACTGACTGAAACTCCCGGCGCTGGAGCAGCAGGTCGCAGGCACGGTGGGAGAGGCGAATGTGCTGCAAGTGGAGGGCTTCCCGCTCCTCCAACAGCCAGTCGTCGTAGACGCCCGTCAACAGGTCGCCCCGATACAGGGTCAGCGCTGCCAGCCAGTCGTGCAGGCCAGGTTGGGCGGCAGCGTGTCGAAAGGCGTCCACGTCCAGCCAGCGGGTCGCGGCGGCAAGATACACCTCTTGGGCGCTGGCTTCCAGGGGAAGTTGGGGCAGGGCACGACGGAGCAGCCAGAGATAGTCGCTCAATCGTTTCCGTCCGATCCGTTCCGGCACGTCTGGAAAGAGCAAACCGATCAGTTGCTCTCGGCGTTGCAGGCGGGGGCGCAGCAGTAGCGCCGCCAAGAGGCCGTGAGAGCGATAGGGAGGCAGGGGAAGCGGTTCGCCATCAAATATGATCTGTAATTCACCCAACAAGAAAAACTGCCAGATCATCATCAAAGCTCACAGTGGGGTCATCAAACATTGTCGGCTCCAGCGACAAGCGAGGCGACCCTCACCATATCACAAGGCGCTGTTGCGACAGTTCTTCACATCTCATCCTCAGCGATTGCTCAATACCACCCCACTCAGCGGTCGCTGATGCGACGTAGGCTGTGGTGTTTGATCGAGTTTCCGAAACTGCTTCCCATTATCAGTACTTGGGAAAAGTGAGGAGCAGGCGTTCTCTAACGCCGCTCCCGGTCCGCGCTAGAGAGCGCGGGCCCCTCAAATTCTCAGCTACTGATTATGGGTGATCACCGGGCCCAT
>JAGGZG010000227.1 GCA_021162125.1 Anaerolineae bacterium | reverse complement strand
GCATCGCCTTCCGCGTGGCCACCCCCGATCACAGCCGGGTGATCCTGGGCGTCGGCGGGGTGCAGAACCTCCCCCGGTCCATCCGGGGACGAATGTTGGCCCGCCTTGATGCCCGGCCGGTGGAGCTCCAGGGCTACCTGGTGGACGACAATGTGGTCAGGGCTATCACCAATCGCCTGCGTGCTCAACCGCCCTCGCCGCTCTCGACCGAGGAAGCGCAGCTCGTGTTGTATGCGATGCACTACCTGGACGGCCGGTTCAAGATCCGGGAGTTGCACGAGGCGTTTCCGGGTATCAGTCGGCGACGCATTGAGAACCTATCAAAGCGGTGGGAGCGGCGTGGTTGGCTGCTACCTGGTGCAACCCGCCAGGATAGCAAGACGATAGCGCCCGAGCTGGTCCGCCTGGCCAACATCACCCTGGCCGGGGGTAGGCCCCCGGCGAAAACTCTGGGGATTTGAGGACACGGGGGATTTGCGTGGATTTGACCCCACAAATGGGGATTTGATGTGGATTTGCGAGGATATGCATCGGAGGAAACGAGATGAGCATCACCCAGATCAGACAAGGAACTTACGCCGTCACCTGCGGTGATAAAACCCTGGTAGTCCACCGGGCCCAGGTAAGGCTCAAGCGCACGGGCCGCGCCCGCCGCTGGGCCCACGTCTTGGAGGGCTGGCTGAAGGTCGGCGTGACCCGCTTCGCAGCGGTGCTGCGCCTGGCCACGCCAGTGGAGGTCCGTGCCTTCCTGGATTATCTGGGCTACGCCTGGAGCGGTGTCCAGGCCGCGCTGGAGCACCTGGGCGAGATCATGGGGACTCAGCACGCCCTGGCCCTGTGCACTGAGATCGAGTGGAGAGCCGGAGTAGTGGGATGAGCCTGGACATCTGGTTTCGCGAGGACATTCTGCACGCCCTGCGGGCCGCCGACCAGGCTTCGGCCACCACGGCGGCGGCAATGGACAGCGCGGTGGGCGATCCCCGCTATTTGCGGGCCTATCGCCAGGGTTTCCGCGCCGCGCTGGTCGTTGTGGCCACGGCCTTCGGCATCGAGGATTTGGAGGAAGAACCGCAAGCCCCTGCCAGGGCTGATAAGGCACTGCCTGAGCCGCAGCCGGTGGTGCGGCAAAGGTTTTTCGCCTGAGGAGGAGAAGCTATGATTATCACTATTGCCAATCAGAAAGGTGGAGTCGGCAAGACCACCACCGCCGTCACCCTGGCCCATGGCCTGGCCATCCAAGGCAAAGACACCCTGCTCCTCGACCTGGACCCCCAGGGACAGTGTGCCTCAGCCCTGGGCCTGGTGCAGGAGCCGGGGGTCTTCAACCTGCTGGTCGGTGTCCAGACCCTGGCCAACGTGACACGCACCACCGGCCGTCCTCGTCTGGCCCTGATCCCCGGCAACAAACGCACGGCCACGGCACAAGTCGTGCTCAACGCCGAAGAATTCAAGCTGGACATCATCCGCCAGCTCTTGCGTCCTGCCCTGCCCGGGGGCCTGAACCTGGTGATCATAGACACCGCCCCATCCGTGGGCAGGCTCCAGGAAGCGGCCCTCTTCGCCGCCGACCTGGTCATCATCCCCACGACGGTGGATTACCTGGCTACCGAGGGAGTGGTCAAGGTCATACACACCGTGAACGCGCTGGTCAAGAGACAGAACTGGAGGGGAAGCGTGCTGGGCATTCTGCCCACTTTCTACGACAATGTGACTCGAGAAAGTCAGCAGACGCTGGATGACCTGCAACGTACCTTCGGCGCGGAGTTGATCCTGCCGCCCGTGCACCGCGCCACAGTGCTGCGTGAGTGTGGAGCCGAGGGGAAGACCATCTGGGAGAAGGCAGCGAGCTCCCGCCCGGCGAAAGAATACGCGGACCTGGTGTGGAGGGTTGCCGATTATTTGCCAACGTAAACGTGTGCTGGAGAATAGACCAGGTGGCCCGACGACTGTATGAGTTGTACAAGCATGAAGCGAAGGAGTGTGGCGTGATCGTTGTTACCATTGCCAAGTGCGCCGTGCGACGGCGAGGTGAATAGCGCGAAACGCGCCATAGGTTAGGGGGAAGGAACTACCTATGAGGACAACCTACTTACCGAAAGAGGAAACTCGAACGGGACAACAGCATGTAGGTAAAGGGGCGAACTGCGAAGCCGTGTAGCAGAGTACGAGCCCCGAGTCCTGGATGACATGGATAAAGCTGAATTGCTTGAAGTCCAGTGGCGGTCTGGGATGTGGTACCCACCTGGTAGCACGGCTGAAACCAGAGTCTGTTGGGAAGTGTATGAGGGTTTGCAGCATACACTAATCCCCCCCTAACGGAGACAAAGGTAAATGAACCAAAAAAGCCACGAAAAGACATCCTAAATCATCCTGATAACGTTCACCTTGCACCGTACCACGGGATCGCCTAAAAGGCGCGAGCCTCATGGCGACGGAGGCCCCATAGTAGTCGGCGGAGTAACGACCGCCCAGGGAGACTGGGAAAGCCAGTTACAGGGCGAAGGGGGCCAGGAACTCTAGCTTGTAGAAAGGTGAAGGGAGCGAAATGCAGAAAACTGAAACCATACTACGAGCAATGCGACGAATGGGAGAAAGACACATACCCTTAACGCGAGTATATCGAAGTCTATACAGTGAGGACTTGCTCCTGACTGCATATGACAAGATAGCACGCAATAAGGGCGCTCTGACTGCGGGAACTGCAAACGACACCGTAGACGGAATGAGCATCGAGCGAATACGTAACATAAGGGAACAGTTACGACTCGAACGATTCAAATTCCGACCGGTGCGAAGGGTGCAAATCCCAAAGAAGAGCGGAGGGTCAAGACCACTCGGAATACCAGACTTTTCGGAGAAGCTGGTGCAAGAGGCAATGCGTATGATACTGGAAGCCTACTACGAACCACGGTTTTCCGATAACTCTCACGGCTTCCGGCCAGGGCGAGGTTGCCATACTGCACTAAAGCACATCAAAGAAAAGTTTGTGGGAACCGTGTGGCTCATCGAAGGAGACATTAAAGGATGTTTTAACAACATAGACCACGAGGTGTTGATGGAAACTATATCCAGAGACATCAAGGATCAAAGACTGTTAAACCTCATCCGAAAATGTCTCAAGGCAGGATATATGGAGGACTGGCGCTACCACAAGACCTACAGTGGAACGCCACAGGGTGGAATCATAAGCCCCCTGTTAGCCAACATATACCTGAACGAGCTGGATACGTTCATCGAAAAGAAGCTAATCCCAAAGTATACGCGAGGTAGTAGAAGGGCAGCAAACCCAGAATACGAAAGGTTGACCAGGCAAATTGGCCGAGCAAGGGCAAAGGGCGATAAGCAGCTTGTTAAAGAGTTGACGCTTAAACGCCGACAGATACCTAGCATAAACCCTACAGACCCTAACTTCCGAAGGCTAAAGTATTGCAGGTACGCAGACGACTTCATCCTCGGATTCATAGGGCCAAAAAGGGAAGCTGAGGAAGTAAAAGCGGCAATAGGCCAGTTTCTAAGGGAAAAGCTCCACCTCGAAATGAGCGAATCCAAGACCCTCATAACGCACGCAAGAACTGAACAAGCACGGTTTCTCGGATACTCCATAGGAGTAGGCCAAAGGGATGACAAGGTTACTCGGCGAAAGGATGGAATCAAAATGCGATCCGTAAACGGACGGATCATACTGAGAATTCCCAATGGACGAGTAGACGAGTTTACCAAGCCATTCCTGAAAATGGGTAAGCCAACCCATCAAAGCGTGCTTATAAACTGCTCAGATGCGGAAATTATCTTGAGCTTTCAACTCCGCTATCGAGGAAAAGCAGAATACTATAAGTACGCCGTAAATAGGGGCAGCTTGCAAAAACTCAAGTATGTCATGGAGACAGCCCTAACCAAAACTCTAGCTGCCAAGCACAAGACAACCGTTCCAAAAATCTACAGAAAATACAGTGGAAGGCTGACTATAGATGGGCGCACCTATAAAACGATTCAGGTCAAAGTCTCAACCAAGAAAGGTGAGAAATACATCTATTGGGGAGCTGTACCGCTAAAAGTCGTCAAGATGGACAGGCTTGAACCCATCAACGACGAAAGAACAACCTTGTGGACGTATAGAACGGACTTAGTGCAACGGCTAATGGCGGATAAGTGCGAGATATGTGGGGCTGAAGGAGATTGTGAAGTCCACCATATCCGTAAACTGTCTGACCTGAAAAAGAGGTGGAGAGGGCGGAAGAAGAAACCGGAATGGGTAGTTCAGATGATTGCAAGGCAAAGGAAAACCCTGGTACTGTGTAAAAAGTGCCACAGGGAAATCCATGCAGGAAACTCCCAAAAGTAGCAGACAGAGTTCTGGAGAGCCGGATGACGCGAAAGTGTCACGTCCGGTTCGGAGGGGGGTTTAGGGAAAAGTGCTCCGACAACAGAGTAACTCGCCCTACTCCTACCCTACCCAGAAAGGTGGAGTCGGCAAGACCACCACCGCCGTCACCCTGGCCCACGGCCTGGCCATCCAGGGCAAAGACACCCTGCTCCTCGACCTGGACCCCCAGGGACAGTGTGCCTCAGCCCTGGGCCTGGTGCAGGAGCCGGGGGTCTTCAACCTGTTGGTCGGTGACCAGACGCTGGCCAACGTGACACGTACCACGGGCCGTTCTCGCCTAACCCTGATCCCGGGCAACAAGCGGACGGCGACGGCCCAGCTCGTTCTCAACGCCGAGGGATTCGAGTTGAGCATCATCCGTGATGCCCTACGCCCCGCCATGCGCAATGGCCTGGACCTGGTAATCATAGACACCGCCCCGTCTGTTGGCGGATTGCAGGAAGCAGCTTTGTTTGCCGCCGACCTGGTCATCATCCCCACAGCGGTGGACTACCTGGCCACCGAGGGCGTGATCAAGGTCATGCAAACCTTGGAGATATTGGCCGAGAAACAGAGCTGGAGGGGAAGTGTGCTGGGCATTCTGCCCACTTTCTACGACAATGTGACTCGAGAAAGTCAGCAGACGCTGGATGACCTGCAGCGTACCTTCGGCGCGGAGTTGATCCTGCCGCCCGTCCATCGAGCCACGATCCTGCGGGAGTGCGGGGCCGAGGGGAAAACCATCTGGGAGAAGGCAGCGAGCTCCCGCCCGGCTCAGGAGTACGCAGATTTGGTATGGAGGGTTACCGATGTCACGCCGTAGCATTAGTGAGCAGATGAGCGATGAACCCATTGAAATCCTCACCCGCCGGCCATCGAAGGCCAAACGCAACAGGGAATGGGAAAAGCGCCAGTACCAGAAAGGGTTGTTCGTGGCTTATCGAGGAGTTCCCAAGGAACTCCACGAAAATCTGAAAAAGGTTGCCAATGACTTAGGCGTACCAGTCGGCGAAGTAGCACGGGCATTCTTGGAGTATGGCCTTGAGGCATGTAAAAGAGGTGACCTGGTACTTCAACCCAAGCCTGTTACCGGAAAATTCTCTCTGTTCCCCGAGGAAGATTGAGATTTTCAGAGAGAGAAGGCAATGCCGTTAACGGTGGTGTTAACGCACCGTTAACGGGTTGTTAACATACTGTTAGCACCACCGCTAACGGCAGTGTTAACGGCAACGCGCCAGGAAGCCCGTAGAGCCACGTTTTCAAAAGCACACGTAGTTTTTATCATACCCGCAAAAACAGCCCTTAGAAACGCTCTCAGAGTGAAGTGAACCCCTGAGATTGGACACTTTTCCGGCGGTTTTTAGTTCACATCGAGGGCCAGTGCCTGCTCCTTTCGCCACTGAGCCTCGAATTCGGCCGGGGTGAGGTAGCCCAGCGAAGAGTGGATACGCTTGTGCATGTACACATCGTCGAGGAAGCGACCCAACTGGTGGTAAGCATCATTGTAGTCGATATACTCTGATAGGTCAACTTCCTCTTCCTTGATGGTTCGAATGAGACGTTCGGCGTAACCGTTCTGCCAGGCTTCGCCCACATCGGCCATGCTGATCTGAACATTAACATCCTGGAGTACCTGAGTATAGGCAGCGGCCGCGTATTGGACACCCTGGTCAGAGTGATGGATCTCCGGTGCAGGGTGTCTGGCCAGAGCTCGCCGTAGAGCGACCAGGGTCAACGTGTGATCCAGGCTACGTTCCAAATGCCATCCGCGGATGCCACGAGTGAAGACGTCCATAATCACGGCCAGGTAGACGAAATCGTAGCGTAGGCGGACATAGGTGATGTCTGACACCCAGACCTGCTCGGGCCGCACAATCTCCAAGTCCTGCACCAGGTTCGGATAGCGGGGGAAATCGTGCTCGCTGTTGGTTGTACGGCGCTTCTTGCGCTTGGTCTTGACCTGGATGTCCATCAACCGCATCAAACGCTGTATGCGCTTGTGGTTAACGAGCCAATCTTGTCGTCGCAGCTGTGCTGTGATACGTCGATAGCCATAGGTGGGCCACTCAGCGGCTACAGCCTTGATGGCTGCCTTGAGTTCTGCCTCATCTGGCCGCTCGGTGGCTTGGTGATAGTAGCTGCTCCTGGCACAACCAAGGACCTCACAAGCCACAGTAATGGGATAATCCTGAGCAAGCACGTCGATCACCTCCCGTTTCTGGCCGAGAGAGAGGTCAAGATGTTCGAGGCTTTTTTTGCCGCCTCCAGTTCCATCGTCAGTCGCCCGACCATCCGCTCCAGCGCAGCGATCCGCTCCTGTTCATCGCCCCTGCTGGGCGTCGTGGCAAAGATCTCAGGTGCTCGTTCCAGGAATTCTCCTCTCCAACGAGAGAAAACCTGTGGCCTCAGTCGGTACTCCCGGCAGATCTCGGCTTTATCCTTGACGCCGGTCAGTTCTTCCAGAACTACCTGAGCTTTGAACTCTGGTGTAAACGTCCGACGCTTTGACATGGTGTTTCCCCTTTCTTGGACTAATTCTACTTGAACTATCGTAGTTGTCCAATTCTAGGGGGTCACTACACCATTGGTTCCTCCTGCGAGGTGGGGTAGGGGGTGCGATCTACTGGCATTAGCGATAGCGCTTATTTCACAGGGTAGGAGTGAGCCATGTTGTTGGTCTGCCATAAGCTGATCGCATCCCCTGTGCAGAACGCGCTTGCCGGCACCCCAGGCTGGGGCGCGTTCTGCGGTTGGAAAGGTACGAGGATATTATAGCATAGCTTGTACAGATTGTCAAGTCTGTATAAGATTAGGAACAAAAAAAGGCGCAAATCGCGCCTTGATTCACAACGCTGGGAACTGAGGATTTTAAGCAACAGCAGTCACAGCCATGTCACTGCTCTCAGGGCTCTCCCGCTTCACTCATGGTCACTGGGCTTGGATGTCTCAGTGAGCACTTGTTTCAATACCCATCCTGCTTTGATAGATGAACCAGTTAGCTCTTTCGCTCGCTTGAACACATCTGCGGCATACTTAGCGTCTGCGGCGTCGAGTTCAAGTCGCTGAAATCCACGGTCTCGCACACAGACATAGCCCCGCTCAGCCCAACGAATCAGATTAGGGTACTCGACACCATATAGTTCCCCTGCCTTTGCTACACGGACTTTTTTCCCTGCCAAGTGCCTATACTGCTCCGGCTTTATCTCATCCAGGATCATTCTGGCGGCAGTTGCGTTATCCACTGTCTGAACAGTGATCACGGCAGTTCCCTCCTCGTTATGTACTGCCCTGATTATACCAGCTTTTACCAGCCGCGTCAAAGCATCGGTACTGATGCCGTATTTCCGCGCCGCCTCGGAGAGGGTGAGATAGGATTCGAGTGTCATGGCTCGCCTCCCGCCTGCTCGGTCGGGGTTCCCATGCAAATTCTTCACATCAGGCTGGGGGACGAGGATTCGAACCTCGGCTTACGGATCCAGAGTCCGCTGTCCTACCACTAGACGATCCCCCAAAGTAGGGCAAAGGGTTTGTTTCTTTCGCGTGGTTATTCTATCATCACTC
>JAGGZG010000314.1 GCA_021162125.1 Anaerolineae bacterium | reverse complement strand
GCGCGTTGAGTAGGTCGCATGTTCATGCCGCCCTGTCCTTTCCCCCTCCCCTAACCCCTCCCACCAGGGGAGGGGAGCTTTGGGAAGCTCTGTGACCATTAACTTGATGCCTGTGGGCTCTCAGCCGAGCGCAGGCTGGCGGTGGCGGCGGCGTAGGAAATCGAGGTAACGGGGCATGACCACGGTGTACGCCCAATACAGGGGCCGCCAGGTAGGGTAATCGTATGCGCCGATGCGCCGGGTGAACTGGCCGCCGAAACCGGCCTTAAAGCGATACACACCCCACATTGGATCGGATTCGTCGAGGACATCGGGTGCGCCCCACATGTCGTACACGGTACATCCCTGCGCCCGCGCCCAGCGCATGGCCTCCCATTGCAACAGGTGATTGGGCATGAGTTTGCGCTGCCGGCCGCTGGACGCGCCATACATGTACCAGGCCGTTTTGCCGAAGATGAACAGGATCAACCCGGCCAGCGTCTCGCCCTCGTGCTCGGCCAGGAAGAGCTGCGCACGTCCCGCCTTCAGGAAGCGTCCCCAGGCGTCCTGGTAATAGGCGTAAGGACGGATCAGAAAACCGTCGCGCTGGCTGGTCTCGTTGTACAGTCGGTAGAACAAGGGCAGGTCATCCATAGAGCCCAGACGCACGCGCACCCCGCGCCGCGCCGCTAGACGAATGTTGTACCGCGTCTTGGACTTCATCGCTGCCAAGATCGCGTCTTCGTCGCGGGCCAGGTCCACGAGCACGGTATTGGGGAACTGGATCTGCTCGGCGGAGTGTCGCCAGCCGCGCTGCGTCAGGGCAGCGACGACGGGATGTGACTCATCGTCATCTGCCAGACACACGTCGGGGTCAATCTTGACGAAGATGGCCCGACCGCGCCGGGCAACGGCCTCCAGCCGGGCAAGTACAGTTTCCAGCAAGGACAGATCGGCGTAGTCCAGTGCCGGGCCTTTGGGTACGTACATCACGGCCAGCGGCAGGCGCGGAAGCTGCCGGCGGAGTACCTGGGCAGCGGCCCGTATTTGACCTCCCTCGGTGAACAGCAAGCGAGTGGCGGTCCAGCCGTAGGCCGCTTTGAACTCACCCCACGACCACGATTGCAGCACGTGGCTGGTGGGCAGGTTCAGCAGTGCGTCGTCCCACGCCTGCGGATCGTTGACCTCAACCATCTCTGGGGACAAGCAGCCTCCTTACTGGGCGTGCAGGTGCCCGGCACTTTCGGCCAAGTGCCGGGCACCTGGGTAACATCACTTCAGCTCCGCCAATAAACTCTCGATCTCCGCGCGTAGCTCGGCCTCCAGGCCGGCCCCATACCCAAGCTGGACGTGCTGTACCGTGCCCTGGCCGTCAACCAGGTAGCTGGTGGGGATGCCCCGTACTCCGTAAGCGCCACGAACCTCACCCCGCGAATCCAGCAGTATCGGCAGAGTGTACCCATTCTCGTCCACGAAGCGCTGGACGGTGCTTTTCTTCTCGCCGACGTTCACGGCCAGCACCCTCAAACCCTGGCTCGTGTAATTCTCGTATAACTCTTGTAGAGTGGGCAACTCCCGCCGGCATGGTCCGCAGGTGGTGGACCAAAATGTGATCAACACCACCTGCCCTTGCAGCTCGCTGAGGGTCACCTGTTCACCGCGCAGCGAGGTCAGGGTGAAATCGGGGGCCGGCTCGCCTTTGGCCAGTCCCTGGTTTGTGAACAAGCCGGTAAGTGAGCCGCACGGCGCGCAACAGCCGGCTATGGACAGCAAAATAGTCACCAGGGAAGTGGCGAGTAAAGCGGTGCGCAGAATTCGCACCATGATGTTGTACCCCATAACTTTACTTTTCCTTCTTAACTTGACAATGTCAAGGTAGTAACCGTAGTTCTTTATGTAATCGCTTAGCTTCCCTCAGTGCCGACCGATAAAGTGGAATCAGTTTTGGTGTTTCTTTGCACCCAGGACAAGCACGGTGAAAGAGCAACCCCTGTTCCTCCGGAGTCAGAGTGCTGAGAGCAAGCGGGTCCCGAATGTATGCCTCCGCACAACAGGCCGGAAACCCAAAATATCGTGCCTCTGCTCGGATAACTGCTGGAATTCCCTCCCGAATGGGTGTCCCGTCAAAGTCGCTCTTGTATTGATCAATCAAGCCTGAATCTCTCCCTAGTATCCAATGGATGACTTCACTTCCATCCTGAGCGACTCTCCTAACAGAAACTACCCTTAATCTGAGATCTTGGAGAAGACTCAGAACATCTGGAGCAACCGCATACTCCAGCCTGCTCAGGGGTTTCACTCCCATGGCCGTCAATACGCCCAGATAGATCGCGTCCTCTTCCAATTTATTTGAGTCCAGCAGATGCTCCAAGCTCTTTCTCATTACACTCATTGCACACATCCGACACTATGGCCACAAGTTGGTCAACTACATCCTCAGGTAACGGATGACCAGCCTCAGCGTAGTGGAACAGTCCCACATTGAAATGCACTGCACGCCCATCTTCATGGGCTACTACTATCACGCCCATGGGTATATACATACCACAGTACGGACATAATGTCAGACCTCTCTCAACACCCCCCCGGTCAATGATTAGATTACCGTACCGATACTTACAAATGTCCACCTGTTCGCCGGATGAGGTGAACTCCTCTATCTTGAGCAAAGCCTCCATCGCATCCATTACCGTTCCTCCCTTCTTCCTCATGATACCCCATCCTGTCAGCGCAGCCCCGCCCAGGAACGTTAGCGCTGCTAAGATGGTCCAGATGATGGAAATGCGAGAGATTTCCTTTCCTTGCACCTCTGATTCACTTCCAGCGGGTGAGGATGGTCTCCCGCTGGAAGAGCTTGACGGCGAAGTATAGCATCAGCAGGTTGAGCATCATTAGAACCATCGTGGTGTAGAGGATCACCTGCACACTGACGAAGATTTTGCCGGCCAGCACGGCCAGGCTCAGTCCGATCACCGGCACGACGAAGATGCCGGTCAACTGCTGTGCGGCACGGGGATCGTTCATCCGCGAGGAGGCGATCACCCCGCTGAGCACGGAGAGAAGGGCGAACAGCGGGCTGAGTACCGCCATACCCAGCAGCCACACCGGGCGCACCAACGCCAGGAAAACCGCGTCCGTGGCGATGAACCGCGCGCCGACGATCAGGACAACGAAACTCAGCCAGGTGAGCACTACCGCCGGCGTCACGGCGGCGATGCTCTTGGCGGTGAGCAGTTCCCAGGTAGCGACGGGCGTCGCCAACAACGGCTCCAGGCTTTTGGTCTCTTTCTCCCCGATGATGCTGTAGGCGGCGATGTAGACCGGCAGGGTCATGGGGATGAGCAAAAAGTAGAACATGTATTGATCGTCCATCACAATGATGAACGCGGTCTTGGGGTCCAGGTGCTGCCACTGCGGGGGGATGGGCGGCGCGTTGCTGCCGGCCACCTCACTTTCGGGCATGCGCTGCATAAAAAATATCGTGCCCAATACCATCCCCACCAGGAGGATGGGCACCAGAGCCATGGAGGCGATGATCATCTTGTTCTTGAGCATCTCTGCCCATTCTTTCTCAACGATGGCCCATATCCTGGTGCTCATTGCGCTGCCTCCTGTGTGCGGGAAGCGTCGGCCTGCTCCTCGTTCATCAAAGTGAAGTAAACCTCCTCCAGCGAGTGATGCTGTTCGGTGACGAACTGGACCGCGCCCCCCGCCTCCACCACGCGCCGCACCAGAATGGGATTCTGCGCCTCCGGATCGTCCAGGCTGATGATCAGCCGCCGGTCCTCCTGCTGCACCTGGTGGACGAAAGGCAGCTCGCGCACGGCGGCCAGCACTGCCGGGCCGATCTCCTGCAATTGCAGCACGACCTTCCGCCCGTAGAGGGATTGCCGCAGGCGGACCGGGGTATCCACCTGGATGAGGTGCTGGCGCATCACCGCAATACGATCACACAGGCGGTCGGCTTCGTCCAGGTTGTGCGTGCACAGGAAAATCGTCCGCCCCTCGCCTTTCACCTCGAGGATGAAATCGCGCACCAACCGGGCCGCCTCCGGGTCAAGAGATGCCGTAGGCTCGTCCAGAAACACCACCTTCGGCTCGTGGATCAGGGCGCGGGCGATGGCCAGCTTCTGCTTCATCCCTTTGGAAAAGCCCCCCACCGGCTCAGTGCGCCGCTCCCACAGACCCAGCAGGCTCAGGTACTTCTGCACCTGGCCGTCCACGTCGTCCACGCCGTACAATTTGGCGTACAGGGCCAGGTTCTGCTGCGCGTTGAGCCGCTCGTAAAGACCTGGCGACTCGGTGAGGATACCCACGCACCGGCGGATGGCAGTGTCCTCCTCACCGACCTTGTGGCCGTTGACCCAGGCCTCGCCCGCGGTGGGGGCGATCAAACAGGTGAGCATACGCACGGTCGTCGTCTTGCCAGCGCCGTTTGGCCCCAACAGACCGAACACCTCGCCCTCGGCCACGTCCAGCGAGAGGTTGTCCACGGCGAGCACGTCGCCGAATTGTTTGCTCAATCCCCGTGTCTTAATCACGTCCCCTCGCTCCTCCCAGCATCCTGGCCCGG
>JAGGZG010000117.1 GCA_021162125.1 Anaerolineae bacterium | reverse complement strand
TGCGAGCGGGGGGGACTGAGGGGGGGGCGGGTGGCGAACCACGGATGCTTCGTAAAAAGTGCAAAATTACTGCCCTCGTACTCCCCAGGGCTTTGCTGCGCTATCCCTAACCGTTCGAGTTTGCGTTTTTGGGTTGGACGTGGTAGAATGAGTTATCATATCTCAATGCGCCAACGAGGAGGCCGCGCCTAGATGATCATCCGCCCGGCGGACATATCCGACCTCAATGCCTGCATCGCGCTCGATCCTTCGTTCCAGACCGACCACGTGTGGCAGATGGAAGAGCGGGAGGAGGAAGGCGCGATCCTGATAGCTTTCCGCACTGCACGCCTGCCGCGTGCCATGCGCGTCACCTACCCCCGGGATCGCGATAGCCTGGTGGGGGAGTGGGAGCGAGGTGGGTGCGTCCTGGTTGCAGAAGGGGATGAGATGGAGGTGCTGGGTTTTCTGAGCATGATGCCCAAGGATTGGCACAATACCGGCTGGATTCATCACTTGGTGGTGGACCGTCGCTGCCGGCGGCAAGGTGTGGGCTCCGCCCTGCTGAGTGCGACCGCCCAGTGGGCACGTGAGCACGGGCTGGTCAGGCTGATAGCGGAGGCTCAGACCAAGAACTACCCGGCTATCTGTTTTTACCAGAAGCACGGTTTCACCTTCTGCGGCTTTAACGACCGCTATTATGCCAATCAGGACATCGCTCTGTTCTTCGCGCTGTCTCTGCGCTGAGAATCCCCGTCCCTCCCGCAGGTTTCCAGGAGCCTGTGGGAGATTTTGATTCGACTATCAGTCCGTGGAAATTGGCCATGTCAGAGATAATGCCCTTTAATCTCGTGGCAATTCTAGCTAGCGCCAACCGGGTCCTTTCAGGGGCCATCGTTATCACCACGTTTTCGCTCGTGGTATACATTCTCACTCACAACCTGCGCAGCGCGGTCGCCCGTGCCTTCTGCGCTCTGTTAGTGTGCGTCCTGGTGGTGTACACCGGCGACATCGTGCTCTATCAGGTGACCTCCCTGGAAGCGGCTGTGATGTGGCTCAAGTTCCAGTGGGTGGGTATCGCCTTTGTCCCCGCTGCTTACCTGCACTTCTCCGATGCGCTATTACGCACCACGAACGCTTTCTCCCGACTGCGGCAGGTGGCGGTGCGCCTTAGCTACCTGGGCAGCGGTGCGCTGCTGATGCTCGTGGCCCTCACCGACTGGGTGGTGTACGACGGAATCTACACTCCGCAATTTTCCCACTTGCGCGCCGGCCCCCTCTTCTGGGTATTCACAGTGTATTTTCTGGTCACAGTGACCTGGGGCGCGTGGAACATTCGTCAGGCCCGGCGTCGCTGCCTGACCTCCACCTCCCGCCGGCGGATGACTTACCTGGCGGTGGCTTTTGCCGCCCCCGGCCTGGGGGTTTTCCCTTACCTCCTGGTCTCCAGTGCACCGGCGCTTCTGCCCCCCAGCCTTTTCCTGCTGCTTTTGTTGGGGGGCAACGTGGGAGTGGCGCTGATGTTGGTGGTCATGGCCTACAGCGTGGCCTACTTTGGTGTCCTCGCCCCAGACCGCGTGGTCAAGCACAATTTGATCCACTACCTTCTGCGCGGGCCATTCGTGGCTACCTGTGTCCTGGTACTCATCCTCGTCCTGACAAAGGTCGAGTCATTTCTCGGTCTACCCCGCGACGCCGTCGTGGTTTTTGGGGTGGTGGTGCTCATCGTCCTGCTGCAAATTTTCATCAATCAAGCAAAGCCTTTCATTGACCGCCTGATCTATCGCCAGGACCGCGCTGAAATCACCTGGATTCAGGAGCTGGACAAGCGCCTGCTGACCAGCACCGACCTGGCCCAGTTCCTGGAAAGTGTGCTTACCTCAATCTGCGATCTGTTACGAGTGCACTCGGCATTTGTGGCTGCCGTGGACGAGGGGCAGTTGGTCGTCGAGGCCAGATGTGGAGATCCAGATGTGGCCTCTCTTCTTTCTGGCATGAACTCCGACTTGTTTACCCGTGCCAACGTCGGTGAGAATGGTGATGGGGACGGGGATGGGGGTGACGCCGACGAACCGGAGTCCATCGGTGACCGGTTTGTCGTTCAAGGGGGCTATTGGGTCATTCCCCTGCGCACCAGAGCCCGCGACGTCACCCTGGGCTTGCTGGCCATCGAGGCTCGTACTCCGCAGCCCGATCTGGACGACGAGGAGGCAGAGGCTGTGCGTTCGCTGGTGCGGCAGGCGGAGGCCGCTTTGGAAGATCGGAACTTGCAGCAAGGAGTGTTCGCTGCACTGCAACTCATCATCCCTGAGATCGAGCGCATCCAACGCCGGCGGGGCACGGTACGTTACACCGGGTCGCCGGCCTGGTCTTCCTCTGAGGAGGAATTGGTTTCCACGGAAGATTTTCCCCAATTGGTGAAAGACGCCCTCAGCCATTACTGGGGTGGTCCCAAGCTGACCAGCAGCCCGTTGCTCAAGCTGCGGGTCGTGGAGGCCGCGCGCCAGCAGGAGGGCAGTTCGACGATGGCCTTGCGCGCTGTGCTGGCCCGCGCCATCGAGCGTCTGCGCCCGAAGGGGCAGCGCAGCATGACGACGGCGGACTGGATTCTGTACAACATCCTCGAATTGAAATTCCTCCAGGGGCGGCGGGTGAGCGAGGTGGCCGCGCGTCTGGCGATGAGTGAGTCCGATCTGTACCGCAAGCAGCGGGTGGCTATCGAGGAGGTGGCCAGGACGCTGGCCGACATGGAGCGTGAGGCGGCAGGGAAGGGACAGGAAGGTGATGCCCTGACCCCGTAGTCGCTGCTACATACAAACCGCCTTGACAAGCACTGCTAAGTCACATATAATAACGGCCGGGTGCGGTCAGGGTGGGTGTCGGATCCCGGCTGCGGGGCGGTGTATCAGGCCAAAGCAGGTTCAACGTGAGTGGGCTGGGTCTGGTTGGTGATGTTGGTTGAAGACTCGGTTGCTGCCCTGGAAGCGTGGCTGGGGGAGTAGTCGGGTCTTTTTAGTTTAGGGATGCTTTGCAAATAGTGCAGAATTACCGATTATCAGTAGTTGAGAAATCCGGCCCTCCGACTGGCGCTGAAGCGCCAGGCTCAGCAGCAGAAGCCTGCTGAAGCCGGCTGTGGTGCCCTCGGAGCCGCCGTCCACATTAGCGAGGGGTGCTTCAGCACTCTTGGCCTGCTCAGCCTGGACGTTCACGTCCAGGCGACGCGGCAGCAGCACCGGCTTTTCTCAAGTACCGATTATGGACTGTGCCAAGTCGCTGGCAGTGGTGCGAATGGAGGAAAAGGCGAAGGAGGTGAGTAGCGGCAGACTTGAGTGAACGATGTGACTGTTGACCTGTTCGTCGCCAATTGAGGAGAAGGGGTTAACTAATGGATACGCATGAAAAACCGTGGGAGCAACCTTTGGAAGAAGAGTACTGGCAGGCACTGTTACGGGATGGTGAGAGTGTGTGCAATACAGCGCCACCGGTTGAAAGCGACGAGGTATGGCGCAACCTGGGAGTAGAACTGAAAGAGGAGACTTCCCGAAACGAACGGGAGGAACAGAGCGAGGAGGTGGGCGAAACCGAGCCCGATGAATGGGAGAACGATTGGCAATTAGTACATCGCTGTTTCATGGACGACGAAGTAGTGGAATTGCCGGTCACAGGATACAACCGTGGTGGCTTGTTAGTGCAATGGAACCGCCTGCAGGGCTTCGTGCCGGCATCCCAACTGGTTGGTACGTCTTTTAACTCGGACGAGGACGCGCGGCGTGAGGCGCTGGCCAGCCGCGTGGGGGATACATTGTCCTTGCGCGTGATCGAAATCGACCGCGAACAGAATCGCCTGATCCTCT
Organism: Anaerolineae bacterium; assembly: GCA_021162125.1. GTDB lineage: Bacteria > Chloroflexota > Anaerolineae > JACIWR01 > JACIWR01 > JACIWR01. Next base: position 14,780 of record JAGGZG010000117.1, on the reverse strand, counting down.
CCGAGCGAGCGGCCGTTGCCGAGGAACAGCGAGCTGATGCGCTGCTGGCCGATCTGTGCGAGGGTGACGTTCGCCGGGGATGTGTGACTAATCTATGCGACTTTGGCGCTTTTGTTGACCTCGGCGGGATCGAGGGACTGATCCACATCTCCGAGCTTTCCTGGGGGCGCGTGGGACATCCCAGCGATGTGTTGCGCACGGGCCAGGAGGTGGACGTGTACGTGCTCAACGTGGATCGCTCTCAGCGGCGCATCGGCCTCAGCCTGAAGCGCCTGCTCCCCGATCCGTGGAGTTCAGTAGAGGAACGTTATCGGGTGGGACAGTTGGTACAAGGCGTCATCACTAATGTAGTCAGCTTCGGGGCCTTTGCCCGTGTCGAGGAGGGGTTGGAGGGCCTGATCCACATTTCCGAACTGGCTGAGGGAAATTTTTTGCATCCGCGCAACGTGGTGCAGGAGGGGGACGTGGTCACGGTGCGCATCGTGAACATTGACAGCGCTCGCCACCGACTGGGCCTCAGCCTGCGACAGGCGTGGAGCAAGCCGGAGGGCATGCCCCAATCCGGCGAACTGTCTTCCCTGGCTGGCGCTCCTCCTGCGTAGACCGCGCACCCTTCAGTACGGGGTTTTTTGCCGTACGATTTTCCACCGAGGGTGATAGTGGCCTAGTGGTTCTTGAGTTCTCCACAGACCACGACTTACGAGAGGATTTAATCCCAATACGGTTCAGTTGAGACCTCCGAGGTCTCCGGCGGGGCCTCGCGGACGCAAAACACACCATATTTGCCCAGAAAAGCCATTGGGTAAGCGTTCACAAGACCTCGGAGGTCTTAATGCGAGGACGATGGCACGCAAGCGATCATCCAGACAAACCGGCCTGTCGTCTTTCCTGAAGGGCGACTGGCAACAGAAGATAAACTTTAGCCTGCAACCCTTGCAGCGCGAGATAGTGGGTTTGCTCCTGATAGCTTTGGGGGCAGTCACCCTACTGGGGCTGTTGGGGGTGACTTCTGGCGCGCTGAGCGACTGGTGGGCCCTGTTCTTACGCCGGATTTTCGGCTGGGGGGCGCTGGTGGTGGCTCTAAGCTTCCTCGCCGGCGGGATACTGCTCCTCTTCCGCAATTTGGGCGCGCGGCTGGGTCTGCGCTGGGAGGTGGCCGTCGGCTTGGAGGTGATGTTCGCTTCGGCGTTGGCGCTGTTGCACCTGCTGTCCTTCAGCGATGACCCCCTGCGCCTGGCACGGGAGGGGGGTGGTGGGGGATACGTTGGGTGGGCATTGAGTGTGCTGTTGCGCAACGCGCTGGGATGGCTGCTGGCTGCGCTCGTGTTGCTGGTGGCGATGGGCATGGGCGCGGTAGTGGCCTTCAACCTGGATTGGGGTGACGTGCAACGGGCGGTGGCGACTTTACTCAAAGGCATCAATGCGTTGTATGAGCGGGTGACCGCCACACGAACACCTGCCGAACAGTCTACTTTGCCTCCCTCCAGTTCCCCCAAGAAGAAGCGCCGGTCACGCTCGGCCAAGTCTGCACGTCCCTCTCCCACGACGCCGCCCACCACCAAGAAGAAGGGCAAGACGCCGGTTGCCTCGTCCCGTCCCCGGCGTCGAGACCGTCGCCTGCCACCCCTCGACCTGCTGGTGCCCGATTCCGGCCAGACCTATAACGACGCGGACGTGCGCCTGCGCTGCCAGATCATCGAGGAGACCCTGGCCAGCTTCGGCGTGCCGGCCCGCGTGGTGGAGGTGAACCAGGGGCCGGTGGTGACTCAGTTCGGAGTGGAGCCGGGCTTTGTGGAACGGTCGGGAGCCAATGGCGATGTCCATCGCCGTAAAGTGCGGGTCAGCAAAATTAGCGCCCTGGTCAACGACCTGGCCCTGGCGCTGGCGGCGGCTCCCCTGCGCATCGAGGCGCCGGTGCCGGGGCGGCCCATAGTGGGCATCGAAGTGCCCAACGCCGAGGTCTCACTGGTCCCGCTGCGCGGGGTGATGGAATCTCCCGCATTTCGGCGGATCAAGTCGAGCCTGAGAATCGCCTTGGGCCGGGGGGTATCTGGTCAAGCTGTGGCTGCCGATCTGGCGACCATGCCCCACCTGCTCATCGCCGGGGCAACGGGTTCCGGCAAATCAGTGTGCATCAACTCTATCACCACCTGCCTGGTGATGAACAACACCCCGCAAGACCTGCGGCTGGTGATGATTGATCCCAAGATGGTGGAACTGACCCGCTTCAACGGCTTGCCGCACCTATACGGCCAGGTGGAGATCGAGGTAGAGCGTGTGGTGAACGTTCTGCGCTGGGTGATGCAGGAGATGGACCAGCGTTACAAGAAATTCGCCGCCGTCGGTGCCCGCCACCTGGCCGATTACAATGGTCGCTTGCGCGCTCAACACGGCGAGCACTTGCCCAACATCGTGGTCATCATTGACGAGTTGGCCGACCTGATGCTCATGGCTGCGGACGAGATCGAGCGCACCATCTGTCGCATCGCACAGATGGCTCGCGCCACCGGTATCCATCTGATAATCGCTACCCAGCGGCCCAGCGTGGACGTGATCACCGGGTTGATCAAAGCTAACTTCCCGGCGCGCATCGCTTTCACCGTGACCAGCCAGGTGGACTCGCGGGTGATCCTCGATTCTGCCGGGGCGGAAACTCTGTTGGGGCGCGGGGACATGCTCTACCTGGCCCCGGATGCCAGTAAACTGGTACGTCTACAGGGGTGCTTCGTCTCAGACGCCGAGATCGAGGCCGTGGTTGGGTATTGGCGGGAGCGGGTGTCTGAGGATCAACTCGATGAGTCCGTGCCCTGGGAAAAGGAAATCCCCGCTGAACCCGCTCAAGATGATCTGATCGAAGAGGCCATTGCCTTGGTGCAACGAACAGGCAGCGCCTCGGCGTCACTGTTGCAGCGACGGATGCGCATCGGTTACCCCCGTGCGGCGCGCCTGATTGATCAACTGGAGGAGATGGGGATCGTCGGCCCGCCGGAGGCCGGCGGGAAAGCGCGGCGGGTATTACGCAGCGGGCCCGACGGCGAGTATAGGACCGAGCTGGGAGACGACCTCGACGCCAGCCTGTGATCTGGACATTCCTTCGGCTACGCTCAGGCCAGGTCTCAGCGTACTCTGCGGTGAGCGCTTGCCTCGTCGGTTTGAGGCGGAGCTTCGTTAGCCCTTGTTGATTGTTTACGGAGGAGAAGAGTGGCGAAAAAAGGTAAAGACCGAGCGCCAGGGATCAAGCAGGGAAAAAAGAAGGACGTGATCGAGGCCCGAGGCACGGTGGTCGAGACTTTACCCAACGCGATGTTTCGTGTGAAGCTGGACACCGGACATGAGGTGTTGGCCCACATCTCCGGCAAGATGCGGATGTATTACATCCGTATCCTGTTGGGCGACAAAGTATTGGTTGAGCTCTCGCCATACGACCTGACTCGCGGCCGGATCGTCTATCGCTATAAGCGATAGGTAACCGCGGTCATTCAGCCTGGCGGTTGAAACTGCGCCTGAGACCCGTGCGGTTGGTTTGAGCGTCCCCGCAGGCGTGATCTCGGTCGCCAGCCTTTACGTTTGTTTTCGCCTGACGGCCCGCTAATTCATCCGAGCTCAGTATTGGCGGACGTGGTCGTTGATTGGTGCGCCTGCTGGAAAGGGGGTGCAGGCAGTGTTCTACATTGGTACGAGCGGTTACAGTTATGACGATTGGGTGGGACCCTACTATCCCCCTGATCTGCCCAAAAAGGAGTGGCTGAGCTTTTACGCGCGGGAGTTCAATGCCTCGGAGTTAAACTTCACGTATTATCGCCTGCCTAATGCGTGGACGCTGGAGCGCATAGCTCAGAAAACGGGTGAAGGGTTCCAATTTACCGTGAAAGCCTACAAGGGCATGACTCACGAGCGCGAGGACAACGCCGAGGCATTCACGCAGTTCGTCGCCGCTCTACGCCCCCTGCTAGAAGCGGACAAGTTTGGGTGCATTCTGGCCCAGTTCCCATACTCGTTCCGGCCCACGCCGGGGAATTTCGATTACCTCAAGCGATGTCGTGAGCGGCTGGGGGATCTGCCCGTGGTGGTGGAATTTCGTCGTGCCGATTGGCTGACCCCGGAGACGTTCGCCTTCTTGCGAGAGCAGAACCTGGGCTTCTGTTGCGTGGACGAACCCCGGATCAAGGGACTGATGCCGCCGATGGTCGAGGTTACGGGTCCGGTGGCTTACGTGCGCTTTCACGGGCGCAACGCGAAGAAGTGGTGGAGACACGAGCACGCCTGGGAACGCTACGACTACACCTATAGCGAAGAGGAGCTGCAAGAGTGGGTGCCCAGGCTGCGGAAAATGGATCAAGAAGCGGAAAAGACCTTCGCCTTCGCCAATAACCACTGGCAGGCCCAGGCTGTGGGCACGGCCAGGCAGCTAAAGTTGCTCCTGGGGTAAGTCGCGGCCACAAAACGTGTGAACGGTACACTGCCCATGCCGCCGATCTCCCGCAGATCCTTAACCACACCCGGTCGAAATGCACTCCCGAAAAGCTCGCCATTGGCGAGTTCTTCTTCCTGGTGATATAATTAGAGTCGCATTGAGAGAAGTTTTACGTTTAGGTTAGAAGGGGGTAGAGGGTATGTCTGGACACTCCAAGTGGTCAACTATCAAGCGGAAAAAGGCTGCCGCTGACGCCAAGCGTGGCAAGCTCTTCACTAAACTGGCCAGGGAGATCGCCGTTGCCGCCCGTGAGGGTGGCCCTGACCTGGAAACCAATTTTAAGCTACGGCTGGTTGTCGAGAAGGCCAAAGCAGCCAACATGCCCAAAGATAATATTGAACGGGCCATCCGGCGCGGCGCGGGTCTGGAGAAAGGCGAAGCGCTGGAAGAGATTACCTACGAGGGCTACGGCCCGCACGGAGTGGCACTATTGGTGCACGTCCTCACCGACAACCGTAATCGGGCGGTTTCGGCGGTGCGCCGCATTTTCACCCGCTACGGGGGCAGCCTGGGGGAGACGGGTTGCGTTGCCTGGCTGTTCGAATCCAAAGGCTACCTCACTGTTGAGCCCAACGATCACGACCCGGAGCGGCTATTCGAGATAGCGGTGGAGGCCGGCGCGGAGGATGTGGTCATCAGCGATGACCTGGTGGAGATATACACCGACGTCGGAGACTTTAGCCAGGTGCGGGACGCCCTGCGCACGGAGGGAATTCCCCTGGAATCGGCCCAGATCTCGATGATACCCAAGAGTCTGATGTCCTTGGGTGAGAAAGAGACCATGCAGGTCATGCATCTGATTGACGCCCTGGAGGGGCTGGATGACGTGCAGGAGGTGTACTCCAACCTGGAAATCCCGGACGAGATTATGCTCAAGTATGAGCACGAAATGGCGTAGCGCAGCAGTATCATGCTGATTCTGGGTTTGGATCCGGGTACGGCTACCACCGGATACGGCCTGGTGCGCGAGGTCGAGGGTGAGCTGGCTGTGGTGGAGTACGGAGCCATCACCACCCCGGCACAGCTTGCACCAGCGGAACGGCTGCGGCAGATTTACCAGGAACTCTCTGCTATTATCGCCCGGCACGCGCCGGCCGCCGTCGCCGTCGAAAAACTGTTCTTCAGCCGCAATGTGCGCACGGCGATGGCCGTCGGGCAGGCCCGGGGCGTAGCGCTTCTGGCCGCGGCGAATGCCGGATTGCCGGTCTACGAGTATACCCCGTCGGAGGTCAAACAGGCCATCACTGGCTACGGTGGGGCACGCAAGGCACAGGTACAACAGATGGTACAATTGCTCTTGGAATTGGAGGAAGTGCCCCGGCCGGATGACGTGGCCGACGCCATCGCGGTGGCTGTGTGCCACCTTTATTCCGCCCGCCTGATGGATTTGCTCGCCAGGCAGGAGTGATCCGCACCGTCGTCGAGGAGGGTCAATGATTGCCAGTGTGAAAGGCCGCGTGAGCGCAGTAGGCCGTGGCTATCTGGTGGTGGACGTGGGCGGGGTCGGCCTGAAGGTACACGTGCCGGCACCGGCGCTCGACCAGGCCAGCCCGGGGCGCATGGTGGAGCTGTTCACCCACCTCCACGTGCGAGAGAACGAGTTGGCTCTCTACGGCTGTGCCAGCGAGGAAGAGCTGGCCCTGTTCGAGTTGCTGTTGGGGGTTGCGGGCGTGGGGCCACGGGTGGCCCTGGCCATACTTTCCAAGATGCCCGCCGATTCACTGCGACGGGCTATTGCCCAGGAGCGAGCGGAACTCCTGGCCCGGGTGCCGGGCATTGGGCCCAAAACAGCGAAGAAAATCATCTTTCACCTGAAAGATAAAGTGCAGGCCGAGATGGGCGTGGCCGTCACGCCAGTGCTCAGCGAGGCCGACGCCGAGGTCATTGCCGCCCTGACCAGTTTGGGCTACAGCATCGTCGAAGCTCAGGCTGCTGTGCAATCTCTGCCGCGCGACGAAGAGTTGAGCATCGAGGAGCGGATCCGCCGGGCATTGGCGTACTTTGCCGGATAGCGATCCGCGTGGGGGGAGGCTGATGCGAATCGAGGATAGTACCATCCTCGTCGTGGACGACGAGCTGGGTATGCGCGATTACATGGGGTACCTGCTGGGCAGTGAGGGGTACGTCCACGTCGTCATGGCTGAGGGGGGGCAGGCCGCCATCCAATATCTCCACGAACAAAGCTTCGACCTGGTGATTACTGACCTGTCCATGCCAACCGTGGACGGCTTTCAGGTGATGGAATACGTCCAGCAGCATTGTCCTGATACGCGGGTTATTGTCATCACCGCGTTTGGCTCCATGGAGTCGGCGATGAGTGCCATTCGCCATGGGGCAGTGGATTACATTACCAAGCCATTCGATTTCAATCAGATGGCGATGACCGTGCGCCGGGCGCTGGAGAAGATACGTCTGGAGCGGGAGGCTGCGCAACGAACCAGGGAAATCGCCGTGCTGGGCGAACTTACGCGGATTATCAACTCCAGCTTGGACGTTAGTGAGGTGTGGGAAGATTTTATCCGTGAGGCGCAGCAGTTGGTGAACTTCGATCAGGCAAGCATAGTCGGTCGGGCTCGTGATGGACAAAACCTGTGCTTGCTGGCCACCATAGGCAGCCCAGAGCAGGGTACAGTTCTTCCCGCCGATTATCCGTGGCCGAGCCGGACGGATGAACTGCAAATAATTCACCTGGACTCGGCTGAGAATTCAGCGGCGATGAGAGTTCTGTTTGACGATGTGATTCGCACGGTGGCTGTGATTCCCCTGATTTCTAAAGGTGAAGTGATTGGCACCTTGAACGTGGGGAGAAAGCAGGCGGAACAGTTCTGTGAAGACGACCTCTACATCCTGCGGCAGATCGCGGATCAGGTAGCATCGGCGGTGGAGAAAGCCCGTCTCTTTCGGCAGACGCAGGAACAACTCGCCGAATTGCGGCGCACACAAGCTCAATTGCTGCGCTCGGCGCGGATGGCCGCTGCTGGCGCGTTGGCCGATGGGGTGGCCCACGAACTCAATAATCCTTTGTCCGTGGTACTGGGCCACGCTCAGCTCCTGCTATCCAGGCCAGGCCTGAGACCAGATGAAGCCGAGGACTTGCGGAAAATCGTCAGCAGTGCGCGACGTATCGCCGACATCGTCCGTCGTTTCACCGATTTCGCCAGGCCGTCCTCGACTGTGGGCCACGAATCAACCGACATCCATCTCGTGCTTGATGAGGCATTGCGCCTGGTCGCGGGCCAGGCCGAGCGCGATGGCGTACGTATCGTACGCGACTTTGACGACGACTTACCGTTCATCTTCGGTAGCGGCTCCCATCTCCAGCAGGCTTTTCTGAACCTGTTCCTCAACGCATTAGAGGCGATTCGGTGCATGAGCCCGCCTCCGCCCAGGCCCGAGCTCCGGGTGACAACCCGTCGCCTGCCTATCGGGATGCGTGTCGGTACGGAGGTGTGGAAAACTGGTGGAGTGGAGGTGCAGGTCGCCGACACGGGTTGCGGCATTCCAGAGGCGTATCTGGAGCGCATCTTTGAGCCGGGGTTCACCACCAAGGTGGAAAATGGCACCGTGCGTGGCTTGGGGATAGGTTTGTTTATCACCTACAACGTCATTGAGGCGCACCGAGGCACGGTGACCGTGGAAAGCGAAGTGGGGAAGGGAAGCGTGTTCACCGTTCGTCTGCCGCGCATGGGAGCAGTACGTGAACATTTGGACAGAGTAGGGCGGATAATTGTCCCCGCGCCCGGGTATTCTTAAAAAGGACTCCGGACGCCGCACGGAGAGGCCGGTTGAGACCGTAGGCCACCGGAGCGAGGGACAGAACCCTGCTGAGGAAAGAACGAGGTTATGCTAGAGGACGTAGGGCAAGCTAAGATATTGGTAGTGGATGACGATTTCCGCAACACGGAGCTTCTACATGCCTATCTGACCAGCATCGGCTACGAAGTGGTGACGGCCAGCAGTGGGGAGCGGGCTCTGGAGATTGTGGCGGCTCAGCCCCCGGATTTGATCTTGCTCGACGTGATGATGCCCGGCCTGAATGGTCTGGAGGTGTGTGCTCGGCTGAAAAAGCGCGAAGAGACCCGCCTGATCCCCATTGTCATGGTCACCGCCCTGCGCGAGACCGAGGACAAGATCAAGGCCATCGAGGTCGGGGCCGACGATTTTCTGAGCAAGCCGTTCAATATCTACGAGCTGGCGGCGCGAGTGAAATCGCTGCTGCGCATCAAGCGCCTGTACGACGAGTTGGAGCGCAAGAATGCCCTGCTGTATGACGTGCTAAACCGCTACATGTCCACGGAGGTCTCCACCCAGATACTGCGCGATCCCGATCGGTACCTGCAACTGGGTGGGGAGACCCGAATGGTAACCGTTCTATTCGTGGACATCAAGGGTTTTACCCAGTTTGCGGAGCAGCACAGCCCCACCCGGGTGGTTGAGCTGCTGAATACCTGTTTTTCGGAACTGACCAAGATCATCTTCAAATGGCGGGGCACCTTCGATAACTTCCTGGGTGACGCTATCATGGCCTTCTACGGCGCTCCGGTGAGCTACGAGGACGATGAATGGCGCGCACTGAAGACGGCATTGGAGTTGCGCGAGGCGTTCCAGGCGTGGAAAGAGAAATGGCAGACTGAGGACCTCACCAGCCTGGGGTTAGCCATGGGACTGCACACCGGGGAGGCCATCGTGGGCAACGTGGGCTCCGAGTTGGTAATGCATTACACCGTGATTGGTGATACAGCGAACGTCGCCAAGCGCCTGCAAGAATTAGCGGAGAAGGGGCAGATTCTCATCAGTGCCGCGACTTACCGCTCGGTCACCGACCGGGCGGTGGTACGGGAACTGGAGCCCCAGGTGCTCCGCGGGCGACAGGAGCCGATCAGGGTCTACGAGCTGCAAGGGCTTTCCGATTAAACCGGGGGGCACGGAATCTGTCTTTTGGCATCTTCGCCTGATTCTGTGGTATAATATTACTGACGAGCTATCGTTCTTCCACCCACAGCTCTGGGGACAGGGAGAAGAGCGCATGAAGTACAACTGCCGCGAGTGTCCGGAGGCTGTGCGCGCTCGATGCATTGAGGAATCCCTCACCTCACCCAGTGTCAAGGCCATGCTGCACCGTGCCTTCGCCGCTCGCACCGACACACAACAGACCTGGGAGTTACTCCAGATCAATTGCCTGCTCAGGCGAGAAGAAGAGGCATCGCGCGCTCCACGCGAGTCGCTTCTCCAGCGCCGGCTGCGTGCGGCTACCAAGCGGGAGCGGGCCGAGGTCGCTGCGTCTCAGGCTCGGTCTACTGTGATCGGAGCGGAGTCCGTTACAGAGCAAGTTGTCCCCACAGTTCCACCCGAGGTCGTCCCCCCGTCTCCAGCCCCGGAGGTGTCTCGCGCCAGGCCGGAAGTGCGGCGCGCATTGCGTTACGCCCTCACCGTCGAGGCCACAGACCATCGCATCGCCCTGCCCGAGGAGGGTGAGATCATTCTGGGCCGCTTTGATCCGGTCACGGGCATCGCGCCGGATATTGATCTGAGTTTCGATGATCGGGAGGCGATGATGATCTCCCGCCGCCACGCGCGCATCTCCGCTCGAAACGGACGACATTTCCTGGAAGATTTGGGCAGCACCAACGGAACCAAAGTCAACGGTAAAATGTTGCGCATCGGCGAGCGAGTTCTTTTGGTCAGCGGTGATCGCATCTGGCTGGGTAACTGCCTGCTCACTTATGACCTTATACCCGACTGGATCAGTGAGCCGCCAGCGGGAACCCATCCCACTTTCTACTTCCTGGCCACTTTCACCGGACATCGTTTCTCTTTGCCCGCCGGTGGCGAAGTGATCATTGGCCGGGGCGACCCGACCATCGGCTTTGTGCCGGACGTAGACCTGGCCAACGAGGGCCATGCTTCCACGGTCGTTTCCCGTCGTCACGCAAAGATTACTTTCTGGGAAGGCCAGCACTACCTGGAGGACCTGGGCAGTGCCAATGGTACGCGCCTCAATGGGATGCCGGTGCGCCTGGGTGAGAGTATTCCCCTCCATCCTGGAGATCACATCTGGCTTGGTGGGTGCGTGCTGGCCTACGACGTTGAGATTTCTGGGCCGCGTTGATTTTCTCACTCGTAAGTCGGGCCCGTGGCCCGACGAACCCAGGGCGGCGGAGTACGCCCCCCGCTCTACGGGAAGGAGAAGATGAGGTACAAGATGGCAAAGAAACAGGTAGCAATTCTCCCCTCACGGTCTGCCGGTCACATCCTGACCTGGGAAGCGGACGGCAAAGAGATGATTTACATTCCCGGCGGTGAGTTTATCATGGGCAGTGACGAGGGCCGGGGTAACGAACAGCCCGCTCACAAAGTGGTCGTGGCCGCTTTCTACATTGACCGCTACCCGGTGACTAACGCCGAGTATAAGCGTTTCGTCGAGGCCACTGGTCATCCTGTGCCCTGCTACGACGTGGAATGGGCGAACCCGTATGACTACAACTGGGACGTCGAGACCCGCTCCTACCCGCCCGGCAAGGATGACCATCCCGTGGTATTGGTCACCTGGGAGGATGCCCTGGCCTATGCCGCCTGGGCGGGCAAGCGCCTGCCTACGGAAGCGGAGTGGGAGCTGGCAGCCCGGGGTACCGATGGCCGCCGCTGGCCGTGGGGCAACGAGTTCGCGCCGGGGCGCTGTAACACCAAAGAGGCCGGGATCGGCGGCACCAGCCCGGTTACCCGTTATTCCCCGGAGGCGGATAGCCCTTATGGGGTGGGTGACATGGTGGGCAACGTGTGGGAATGGACCAGCAGTCTCTACCGCCCTTACCCCTACGACGCCGACGATGGCCGCGAGTCGCTGGAAGCGGAGGGATGGCGGGTACTGCGAGGTGGATCGTGGCTCAATGACCTGGCTCGCGCCTGCTGCACCGCCCGCCTGGATGGGGATTTCCTGTTTTTCAATAATGTCGGCTTTCGTTGCGCGGTATCGGCTGTAGACGTTAGCGAATGACGGCTCGCCGGATCCACCTTCGTATTAGTGCGCTTTTCCCCTGCTACGGGGCCATTGTCCTGGGCATCGCCCTGGTCGCCTTTCTGGTTGGCAACCTGGTAGCGAGCGGTGTGTTCGAGCGGGTGCCTCATCTCGAAGACGAGGTTGCCTACCTGTTCCAGGCCAAAGTTTTCGCCCTGGGGAGAATGTACGTCCCGTCGCCGCGGTATCCCCCTTCGTTCTTCGCCCCGTTCGTCCTCGACCATGCAGGCAAGCGTTTCGGCAAATATCCGCCGGGGTACTCATTGCTGCTGGCCCTGGGTGTGCTTAGCGGCCATCCCTGGCTGGTGAACGCGCTGAGCAGTGCCCTGACCCTGATCGTCGTCTACCGCATCGGGCGCGAGTTGTATGATCCCGGTGTGGCTTTGTTGGCTACTGCGTTGGGCCTGTCCTCGCCGTTCCTTCTCCTTCTTTCCGGGACGTTGATGTCCCATCCCACCAGCCTGCTGTTCCTAAGCCTGTTCACCTGGCTCCTCCTGCGCACCACGCGCTCGACGGCGCGTCGCTATCCCCTGCTGGCCGGCGTTGCCCTGGGAGTTGCTTTCCTGATCCGCCCGCTCACTGCAGTGGGCGTGGCCCTGCCTCTCGTCCTCTACGCCGTGGCGCGGGCAGTGCGTGACCACGAAGGCGATCTTAGTCGCTACCTGTGGCTGGTCATCGGCTTCCTGCCCCTGGCCGCACTCCTCCCCGCCTATTTTTGGACTCTGACCGGCAATCCATTTCTCGCTCCTTACGAATTGTGGTGGCCGTTCGACCGCTGGGGATTCGGCGCGGGACGCGGCAAGTACGGCTATCACACCCTGGGCGAGGGGCTGCGCAACACCGCGACCAACCTGGCAGCACTGAGCACTCACCTTTTTGGCTGGCCCGCCGTCAGCCTGGCCTTCATCGTTCTTCTGTTTCTCGTCGGCTCCGCTGACCGGCGTGATGCCCTGCTCCTGAGTGTGTTCGCCTCGTTGGTGCTGGTGCATATCCCTTACTGGACCAGCGGCTGCATCTATGGCCCGCGCTACTACTTCGAGGCCCTGCCCACCCTGTTGCTGCTCACCGCACGGGGGGTGCAGGCTGTCGCCCGGCGACTGCGCTCCTGGTCCCTCCTGCCGTACCTGACGCTGGTCGTGCTGGTGCTGCTCAACGTGACCATCTATCTACCCGCGCAGTGGCAGACGTACAGGGGTTGGTATGGCGTCACCGCCGCCCCACTGGAGGCGACACGCCGTGCTAATCTGCACCACGCGCTGGTGTTCGTCCACACGGAAAGTTGGACGGGTTACGTCCCCCTGTTCTGTGCCAATAGCCCCTTGTTGGATTCCGACGTGGTGTACGCCATTGACCTGGGTGAGTTGCCCAATCGGCAGGTGATGGCCCTTTATCCCGACCGCACCGTTTTCTCCTTGCGTGGCACTCGACTGATGCCCATCAAATCATCAGCCAGACAATAAAAAACCCGGCTCCACTCCGGGCCGGGCGGTTCGACCTCCGAGGACTGGACAGGCGTCGCTTCGCTCTTCAGAATAGAATGACGGGCCATCAAATCAGTGCGGTGGGGCACTGGCGGACTCTTCCGCGTCCGCCAATTCGTAGAAGCACAGGAGCGTGCTCCCGTAGCGGCGCTGATCTGTTAGAACCAGGTTCGTCAGCGCCAGAGGTTCGTATTCTTTGGGGAAAATCTGTACTATCACCACGCCCTGTGGGGTGAGGGGCGTCTTCCGGTCCAGGGCGCGCAGCGTGCGTGCCCACAGCCCTCTATATTGTGGTGGGGCGACGTAGATGATGTCGAATTTTTCCTCCGGCTTCAACCGGGCCAGATAGTCGAATACGTCCCTGGGGATGATCACCGCACGCTCTCTCAGGTGGGTGGCGTGCAGGTTCTCGCGGATGGTGTGCAGTGCGCGCTTGTCCTGTTCCACGAACACCGCCTGTTGTGCCCCCCGGCTGAGGGCTTCGATGCCCACGCTCCCCGTGCCGGCGAATAAGTCCAGCACCGAAGCGCCCACTACCCGTTCGCCCAGGATGTTGAACAGGGCTCCTTTCACCCGGTCGGTGATGGGCCGGGTCACATTTCCTGGCACCGGGCGCAACCGCCTGCCTTTGGCTTCACCAGTGATGACGCGCATAGTTCCCTCCTGATGTAGGGAGAGCTCAGCGATTCCCCGGGGAGCGCGAGGGGGCATATGCGTCAACTTAAGGCGCGGTGTATCTGCCGGCCGGCCTCGCCGGGGCATAAAATGCCCCGGCTACGGAGCAGCGCCCGATAAATCGGGCTTGAAATCGTCTGCTGGCCCGAAATCAAGGGCGATTTATCGCCCGCCGCTCGGTAGCCCGGCGAATTCATCGCCGGGCGGTCCCCGACGAACTCTCCCTACCATCTTGTGGGCAGCGCAGAACTGTGGCGCTATCCCCCAATGTACATTACACTCTACCTTCGTCTGGAGGACAATTCCGTGTATGGGGATAGCGCAGCAAGTCCCTGGGGAGCACGAGGGGTATCCCCTCGTTTTTTCTCTCCCAACGCCTCGTGGGTAGCGCCGACTTGTTACGCTATCCCGAGACCCTTTCGTAATTCGTGCAGATCAGCAAAAGTCATCCTTCGACACGCAAAGTACGACGCGATAAGCGCGCCGAGAGCAAGCAAAGCAAGAGGAGAAGCCGCCCAGGCAGGTAAGAGGCTGACACTTGTACGTTACCTCAATCAGGGCTGACTTCCCCTCGGCTCTGTGTGATTGTATTGTACAACTACCAGAGCTTCTTGTCAAACAAACTTGGGGGAGGTCAACCTGGTTCATCCTGTGTGGAGGTCGGTATTCCCGGCTGCGCTATTCGTCTGGTAAGGTGCTATTCAAGCCCGTTACTCGGACTTGACACGATTTAGGTCATCTCAGGACAAGCCCGCCCGGCTACGAGGTGGGAAGCTCCCTTCGGGGGCTCCAGAGGCCCGGAGGGCCTTGCGTCTCGTAGCCTGGACGTGAAACGTCCGGCCGGGTCTGAGCGACCAACACGTTACCGGGAGACCACCCACTTTGTGAAATCCAGTGTGTTGCTTTTAAGGGATTTGTCCTTGTGCCCGGTCGCCGGCCGGAGTCCGCAGCTTGTTGCGGAACGGCCCGGACAGACCCCAACCTCCGGTTAGCCAGAGCACCCCGAACAGGTTCGGGACTCCACTTATGCAACACTCTGAAATCTGCAAAACTACTGGCGATAGATAAATGGCTGTCGGGTAATGAAATCCGTCCATCCTGTACATCTGCCGTTAAGACTGCACCAGGTAAAGGG
>JAGGZG010000320.1 GCA_021162125.1 Anaerolineae bacterium | reverse complement strand
GTCCCACGCCTCTCGTGCACACACCGCCGGCCACGGGTGTGGTTCTGGTTAGCCCTCTGCCGCACGTATTTCAGCGCCTCAATAACTGCGGCCCGGCCAGTATCTCCATGGTGCTGGCCCACTTCGGCATCACCCAATCACAGGAGGACGTGGCGCAGACAGTCAGACCCTCAGCAGGGGACATCGACGTGCGCCTCGACGAAGTGGCTGATTATCTGAACGCGCAGGGATTGAGAACCCGATACGGTGTGGAGGGCACACCCGAGCTCCTGGCCCTGTTCGTGAGCAACGGCGTGCCGGTGATCGTCGAGAGTTGGATCGAATATCAGGGCGGGATGGGCCACTTCCGGGTGGTGCGCGGCTTCGACGCCGACGCCAAGCGGCTGATCGTGCACGATCCACTGGGCGGCGCCGATCTGCGGTTCAGCTACGAGACCCTCGACGCGGGCTGGCAGGTCTTCAACCGCCACTACCTGGCCGTTCATCGCCCCGAGCAAGAACCGGTCGTGGCCGCCATCCTGGGAGAAGATTACGACGAGCAGACGATGCGCCGCCGTGCCCTGGACGCAGCACTGGCCCGGGTGGAGGATCAGCCGGGGAACGGGTACGCCTGGCTCAACCTGGGCGAAGATTACGCAGCCCTGGGACGGTACGCCGAGGCCAGGCAAGCTTATGAGCAGGCGATGGACCTAAGCCTGCCCGACCGCCTGCTGTGGTACTACTACGGGCCGCTGGAGGTGTACAACGTTCTCGGCGAGTACCGGCGCACCATCGAGTTGACGACGGCGATCATCCGCCGTACTAACGGCATTGAAGAGATGTATTACCTGCGGGGGATAGCCTATCAGGGGCTGGGGGAACTCGAACGGGCCGAGGCGGATTATCAAACAGCGCTGGCCCACAATCCCAATTACGTCGCCGCCCAGGAAGCTCTGCGTGCACTGAGCGAGTGACGGTCACGAGGCACATCACCAGTTGGTCAGGGATGAGATGACGTGTCCATACCTGGGGACCGCTGAGCGACGCAGCCCAGGGCAACCCTACGCAAGCTATCGCAATCGCTGTTACGCGGATGGCCGGCCGCAGCGCATCGCCGCCCAGCAACAGAAAGAGTACTGTCTGAGCGATGGGCATTGGCTGTGCCCGCGTTTCGTGGCTACCTCGGCGGACGTATCCTTGCCCACCGAGCGTGTGATCCAGCAGGACATTTCATCCATTCCGCGCCGTACCGCCCGTGTCAGAGTGAGACAAGAGCGTAGCCCAGTCACATTCGCTCAAGTGGTCTCGATCCTGGTCGTGGCGCTGGTGCTTTGCGCCCTCGGAGTCTGCGGCATAGGGGTATACCGCACACTGGTGGGTGTGGGACGAACGTCCGGTCCGGCGTCGGCGGCCGGTGTGACACCAACTCCCTCATTGACCCCATCGCCGACCGCTACGCCCACGGCCACGCCATCCCCTACGCCTACGCCAACTCCCACGCCTCCCCTGACCCCCGTCGCTGAGCAAGTGCTGCTGGAGCCGATGACCCACGTCTGGCAGACGTGGAACAACTGCGGCCCGGCCACCGTGGCCATGTGCCTCAGTTACTTTGGACGGGCGGAGACGCAGGCCGATGTCGCCGCCATCCTGCGCCCCGACCCAGAGGACAAGAACATCAGCCCCCAGGAGATGGCTGCCTACGTGCGGGGACTGGGTTTGGGAGCTACGGCCCGCGTCAATGGCCGTGCCGCCGTGCTGAAGAGCCTGCTCAGCAATGGCATCCCGGTGATCGTCGAACAGTGGCACGTCCCGGAGGGCGACCCGGGCATGGGCCACTACCGGCTGGTGCGCGGGTACAGCGACTCGGATGGAGTGTTCGTAGCTTACGACTCGCTCACCGGACCCGACGAGCGGCTGTCCTACGCCGCTTTCGACGAGGGCTGGCGGGTGTTCAACCGTGCCTACGTGGTCATCTACCCCCTGGAGGAGCAGCGCGTGGTGGAGACCATACTCGGCGCGGACGCCGACGACGCGACGATGTATCGGCAAGCCGTTGTCCGGGCGGAGGAGGAAGTGCGCACGACCGGCGATGCCTTCGCCTGGTTCAACCTGGGATCGAGCTCCGTGGGCCTGAGCGAGTACGCCGCCGCTGCAGATGCTTACCAGCGCGCCCTGGACATCGGCCTGCCCCGGCGGATGTTGTGGTACCAGTTTGGGCCCTTCATCGCTTACGACGCCCTGGGCGAGTACCAGAAGGTATTGGACCTGAGCGCGGGTGTCCTGGCCCACACGCCGAACATCGAGGAATTGCATTACTACCGAGGGCGCGCTTATCTGGGTCTGGGCGACGCGGACAAGGCGCGCGCGGAGTTCGAACTGGCAGTGCAGTACAATCCTCATTACACCGAGGCTGTCCAGGCCCTGGCCGACCTGGGCGGATAGATTTCTTAGCGCTGTTCGCCGAAGGTCTCCCGACCGAGGCGGAGGGAGCTCGGTCAAGAGACCTTCGCCCATCGCAAAGCACACGTAGGAGGGAAAGCCAATGGAATTAAAAACAGTTCGCATCGAGAAGCCGCAGGACATGAACTTCATCCTGGGTCAAAGCCACTTCATCAAAACGGTGGAGGACATCCACGAGGCGATGGTCACCGCCGTGCCCGGCGCGAAGTTCGGATTGGCCTTCTGTGAATCGTCGGGGGCGGCCCTGGTGCGGGCCAGCGGCACCGATGAGGAGCTGGTGGAGCTGGCAAAGAAGAACGCGCTGGCCCTCTCGGCCGGGCACGCATTCATCATCATGCTGGGTGAGGGGCTCTACCCCATCAACTTCCTGAACGCCATCAAGATGGTGCCCGAGGTGTGTCGCATCTTCTGTGCCACGGCCAATCCCGTAGAGGTGATTATCGCCGAGACGGAGCAGGGACGGGGCATCCTGGGCGTGATCGACGGGGTGAAGAGCAAAGGGATCGAGGGCGCGGAGGACGTCGCCTGGCGCAAAGACTTGCTGCGCAAGATCGGGTACAAGCTGTAGAGACAAAACGAGCGACGCCCCTCCTCCTGGGAACACAATGATTCGCAATCTTACTAACAACCACGTGCTGGCGACAAAAATTCGCTTCTGCGATACCTTCCTCACCCGTGCGCGGGGGCTGATGTTCCACCGCCCACTGGCCGAGGACGAGGCACTGGTTTTCGTGGAGAAGAGGGAGAGCATCAGCCGCGCGGCCATTCACATGTTTTTCGTCTTCTTTCCTATCGCCGTCATCTGGCTGGACGCCGACAAACGGGTGGTGGACAAAGTCCTGGCCCGGCCCTTCCGCCCGTATTATGCGCCCCGGAAACCGGCGCAATACTACGTGGAAGGCCATCCTGCCCTGCTGGAAAAAGTGCAAGTGGGGGATATTCTGGAGATTTCGCCACCGTGAACTGTCGAAAGAGAGCGGCTCAACTTATCGTCAGTCTGCTTCTCGTGGTATCACTACTGGCCAGCGGGCACGGGGCCTGGGCCGCCCCGCCGACGCAGGAGCCGGTCATCCACGTCGTGCAGGCGGGCGAGACTCTGGCTCTCATCGCTGAGCAGTATGGGACCACGGTCGAGGCCATCGTCGCGGCCAACGGGCTGAGCGACCCCGACCTGATCATCGTCGGCCAGCGGCTGATCATTCCCGGCGGCGAGTCGGCGGAGACTGTGTTGTCGGTCATCGTCCAGCCAGGCGACACGTTGCCCATCCTGGCCTGCCAGTACAATACCACAGTGCAGGCCATCGCCGAACGCAACCGGCTGGTCAATCCCGAGCTCATCCGCGCCGGACAAACGCTGACCATCGTCGTACCGGGATCGCTACCCACCCGCTCGCAGGTGCACGTCGTGCAGCCGGGGGATACGCTGGCACGCATCGCCTGGCGCTACGACGTGGGGTTCTGGACGCTGGCCCAGGCCAACGGCCTGGATAACCCCAACGTCGTCTCCGTTAACCAGTGCCTGGCCATCCCCCTGAACGGAGCGAGCGAAGAGTTACCCGCGCCTTTCAGCGTGGTCGAGACGGAACCCAGCCCGGTGGTGCAGGGCCAAACACTGGTTGTCAAAGTCCATACCTGGCGGCTGGCGACCGTCAGCGGGACTTTCGGTGGGCAGATGCTCACTTTCGTCACCCAGGAGGGGGCGGAGAACGTTTATTGGGCGCTGGCCGGGGTGAACGCCATGGCCCGCACCGGCCCCTACGAGCTGCACCTGACCGCCCGCGATGAGGCAGGGGGCGTGACCACTGTGACCGAGAGCGTGCCTGTCGTCGCCGGCGACTTCGAGGTGCAGCACATCTACCTCTCGCCGGAGGTCAGCCGTCTGCTCGATCCCGTGCTGATCCGCGATGAGCGGTTGCAGGTGGCGGAGGCAATGGCCGATTTCACGCCCTCCCCGGCCTGGACGGGTCCCTTCCAGGTGCCACTGCGCGGTGAAATCCGCATCACCTCACAGTTCGGAGGGCGGCGCTCGTACAATGGCGGGCCGGTGTCCAGCTATCACGGCGGGATCGACTTTGGCGCGGACGAGGGTACGCCGGTGTACGCCGCCGCGACCGGGCGCGTGGCCCTGGCCGAGCCGTTGCAAGTACGCGGCAACGCCGTCATCCTCGACCACGGGATGGGGGTATACACCGGGTATTGGCATCTGTCTGGCATTGCGGTACAGGCCGGGCAGACTGTATTGCGCGGCGATCTCATCGGCTACGTGGGGTCCACGGGACTATCCACCGCGCCGCACCTACACTGGGAGTTACGGGTGAACAACGTGCAGGTGGACCCCTGGCAGTGGACTCAGCAGGCGATCCCGTAGTCCGGTCACGGGTTGCCAACGAGAAAGAGTGCGGATCATGGAACAGATACGGCGCATCGGTATGTTGACGGGGGGCGGCGACTGTCCCGGCCTGAACGCCGTCATCAGAGCTGTGGTCAAAACGGCGATCAACGACCACGGCTGGGAGGTGATCGGCATTGAGGACGGCTTCGAAGGCCTGATTCTGCCTGGCAAGACGCGGGAGATGCGGATCAGTGACGTGCGAGGTATTTTACCGCGCGGGGGGACAATTCTGGGCACGACCAATCGCGCCAATCCCTTCGCCTACGTCACCCGCGAGAAAGGCGGGCGAGTGGTGACCCGCGACGTCTCCGGGAAGGTAATACGGCGTATCCGCGAGCTCCGTCTGGACGCACTGATAGTCATTGGCGGGGACGGCTCGCTTAAGATCGGTTACGAATTCTACCAGAAGGGCATGCCCATTGTCGGCATCCCCAAGACCATTGACAACGACCTGTCTTGCACTGACGTGACCTTCGGTTTCGATACCGCGTTGGACACGGCCACCCAGGCCATTGACAGATTGCACACCACGGCTGAGAGCCATCACCGGGTCATGATCGTCGAGGTGATGGGTCGCGACGCGGGCTGGCTGGCGCTAGAGGCCGGGCTGGCCGGTGGGGCAGACGTGATACTCATCCCGGAGATTCCCTTCGACCTCCACAAAGCGGACGAGAAAATCGAGCAACGTGATAGAGAGGGGTGCCGCTTCAGCATCATCGTCGTCTCTGAGGGAGCGCGGCCGGTGGGCGGCGAGCAGGTCTACCAACCAACCAAAGACCCGACCGCGCCCCGGCGGTTGGGGGGCATTGGTCAGTGGGTGGCTGGAGAGCTGGCCAGGATGTGTGATCACGAGATTCGCGTGACCGTGCTGGGCCACGTTCAGCGCGGCGGTTCGCCCAGCAGCTTCGACCGCATCCTGGGCACTCGCTTCGGAGCAGCGGCAGTGCGCCTGGTGGCCAACGGTCGCTTTGGAGAAATGGTCTCGCTGCACGGAGAGCACATCGAGGCAGTGGCCATCGCCGATGCGGTGAGTCAATTGAAGACCGTACCCCTGGATAGCGATCTGATCTGCACAGTGCGCTCGTTGGGCATCTGTCTGGGATAACGAACGGTGGAGTTGCTCTCCCGCAGGTTTGGGGATTGTCCCCGTTTAAGGAGTGGAGGTGGGACCGGGATAGCCGCGTGGGCGATGCCTCACTGCAACCCGCAGGAGACGAATGCCGGACAAGGAGGAAAAGATGATATTCCGATCACGTCGGCCTCGGCGGCCGCTACGGCCCAGAGGCCCCTTGCAATCGCTAAACCGCGCTCAGCGCCTGTTCGAGGCAGGACAATATCAGGAAGCCGCACCCATCTTCGAGCGCCTGGCCGAGGGGGCAGCCGAGCGAGGGATGTGGAGTCGCGCCGGTGATCTGGCATTGCAGGCCGCGCGCTGCCACCTGGAGGCCGGCCAGGTGGAGATGGCCCTGCAACGTGGGAAGCAAGCCCTGCGACTTTACGGGCGCGGCGGACTCATTGGCAAAGTGCGGTCAATCCTGCCCAGGATGGTACAAGCCCTGGAGAACAGGGGCTATCACGCGCAGGCCCAGACCCTTCGCGCTGAGGTGGAAGCCCGGCTGGCAGACCTGCCCCCCGAACGCCGCGCGGCCCCGCTTGGCCCCGCTGGCAGGTGGCCCGTCTTCCAACGCCCAGGAAGGGCCCCCCGCGAACTTCCCGCCCAGTGCCCTTCCTGTGGTGCTCCGGTGCGGTCCGACGAGGTGACCTGGCTGGATCAGACTTCAGCGGAGTGTCCCTATTGCGGGTCTGTACTCAAGGCAACCGAAGCAGGGAAATAAGACCCGCGGAGAGAGAGGTGCCCGGCACTTTGGCAAGTGCCGGGCACCTTAACGGTTACAAAACAGGGAGACGGCCAGTGCACAAAGGTGTGCGACTGGCCGTCTTTTTATGTCAGAGGCTCGCGGCAGGATCGAATTTGAATGTACGAATGTGCGAATAGCGAATGATCCGCCATTCGCTATTCGACATTCGCCTATCGAGACTTCACGACCAGCGGCAGGAACACCTGATACATACCGCCTTCCTGGCTCGCTACTTCCAGGGAATCGCTGGCCGGGTAAATATCCATTTGCCCCGAGGAATTCACGGCTCGTACCTCGATGGTGTGGATGCCCGGCGATAGCTCCGGTGTGGTGAAAGTGAATTCCTCCTCCGCCGAGTCGAAACTGCCATCTACAGCAGTAGCCGGCAGCCACTCACCGCTGTGGTCAACCTGGAACTCAACTTTGACAATGAAGTCGGTCTCCATCACCACCATTCCCGCTGCCCCCTGGTAAACGTTCCGCGCGATGCCGGTATACGCTGGCTGGTGCGTCGTCGTGGGATCGGGTTGGTATGGAACAAGGATGGAGAATGGACCAACCTTACTGGGGTCATAGACCAATACGCTGTCACTGGCGTAAGTCGCGCTCACTTTACCCGCCGAGTTAATAGCCCGCACCTCGATGTTGTACCGCCCATAGCCCAAATCGCTCAGAGTAAAAGTGAACTCTTCACTCGCACTATCGAAAGCCCCGTCAGTCGCCGTGGCCTGTTGCCAGTCCCCGTTGTTCACCCGGTACTCCACCCGCACGATGGTGTTAATGGTCGCGTCCGGTCTGGTCGGTGAATCCCAGGGAATGTCCGTCACACTGCCAGTGTAGGTCAGAGTAGTCTCTTCTGTGGGATTGGGGGTATGAGCATTCAGCGTTACCTGCGGATCGGTATCCACCGGGTCCAGCACGCCGTTGGCGTTGGTATCCCACCAGCCAATTTGCCCCCGGGCATACGGGTCAACCGCGCCCTGAGTGTAGGGCCACACCTGGCCGCGCATGATGCTGGGCACGTTGGAGGAGCACCCTCCGTACTGGCTGTTCTGATTCTCCACACTGAGATAACCAGACCGCCGGGTACAGGGTTGCCGGGCGGAGTAGTACTGATCTAGCGCCAGGAATATGTGGCCCATCTCATGAGCGGCCACCGCGTCCATGTTGCTCGGTCCATAACCGTCGTTCCCGTAGGTCATCACCATGAACGGCCCACCCAGGTAAGCGTAGGCGAAGTACCCGTCCGAGAAGTAGTTATCGCCGTCGTTGGAACTATCTACCACGAAGATGGTGAAGGCCCAGTCGGTGCCGTAAGCCAGGCGTAAAGTATTGTCGTAATCGCGCACACGGGTGAAATAAGAGGACGCAGAATAGCCCAGCTTACCCATCACGTCGCCGATCCACAGGCCCTGGTCGCTGTGCGGGCGGTTGATCGGCTCATAGCTGGTGGGCACAGGGCTGCTGAAATGGTCGTCGTAAAAGAAACGCAAATGAGCGCGGGGCTCGCGGGCGGCCCACCAATTACAGGCGGCCACAATTTTGCTGTAGACCAACTGGCGCTCCTCGGCAGTCCAGTCCTCGGTGGAGGGATCACCGGAGCCATCGCTCTCCGGCAGGATGATGCCCACGGCCACATCGCCAATCATGAAATCGCTGGTCTGGTAATAACCAGGAACGGAGCCGCCAGCCGATTTAGCTGAGAGAGTTGATTCCTCCTGAGCGAAACCGGGGGGTAAATCGGGCGGCTCCAGTGCATCGTCTACCAGGTCAGCCGATTGAACCGATTGACCTGATATATCGGCTGACCTATCTGGGTTAGCGAAAAGGGCATTCCAGGCCTGCACACCAGCCACCGCCGTTGGGCCATAAGACTCGACCGAGGCCGGGTCTACCTCCCCGCGCGAAATCTGGACGATCCCTGCTTGACCCAATAAACCGGGATCCGCCGCCGGAGGAATAGTGCCGACGAGGACGTGGGGCGGAAAGACGTGGACGATGTGTCCGCCTGCTGCCTCGATGAGTTGAATGGCCTGCCGCAGGTCCCCCGATGTATCGGCTGACCCGACTGAACCGAGGATAACCAGAGCGTAGTTCCCCTGACCTACGAGGGCACCGTTGGACGCGGTCACCACTATCTGCGCATTCACTACAACCGTCAGGACGATAAGCAGCGCCATCATGCAGCGCGTAAAGTTGATTCGTCGTCTCAGCAGTGCTTGCATCTCCTCGTGGAGTCCTCCCTAACGCTCAAATATTCGCCCCCCAGGAATAACAACGTTATATTAGCAATATTTGTGATATTTGAATGGTTCAGAACACAGTATAGCAGATAACGGACGATTTTCGAGTAAAACATCCGTCAATTCGGCGTAAAAAAACGGTCGAGAAATCGTAAAGGTCACGCAAAGACCGAAGCCGCAGGGACGCGAAGACCCTCGGGTTGCTTGCAGGAGGAATCACTGCAAACCTCCCACCCACTCGGAACACGTCTCGCGCGAACAGGGGTGAGGCTGCTGCCTTGCCCCATTTGACAACTTTCTTGTTTGGTGCTATACTGAATGACGGTTCAGTAAAATGAGTGCCCATTCACCACGGGAGAATAAGCTATGGATGAACAGGGAAAAACCTCTGGCGAAGGATGGCGAGAACGGCTGGCGGCGGAACGGCGGCGACACATCCTGGAAGCAGCAGCCCGGGCCTTTGCCCGCAAAGGCTTCGCTCAGACCACCATGAAGGAAATCGCTGCCGAGGCCGGCATTGCCCCGGGCACCATCTACCTCTACTTCAAAAACAAAGAAGACCTCCTTATCAGCCTGCCTTCTCTGATCGCCGAGGAGACGCTGGCCGATGCGATGGCAGAAGTGGGCAGTCTTCAAGACCTGATGTCCCCGGCGGACCTGGAGGCGACCCTCTGCCATCTGATCCGCAATGGTATCCGGCGGATGATTCAGCACATTGAGGTTTTCAGAGTGCTTCTCTCTTCCGTCCCGGTCATGGACGAGGAAACCCGAGAGGTTTATCTGCGACACACCCCTCTCTACTTCGGCAGTGCTTTGGGGCAGATATTCCAGACGTACGTAGAGCAGGGAGTCTTTCGGGATATGGACCTGACCATTGTGGCCCGTGCTCTTATCGGGATGATCTTTTTCTTCGTACTAGTCCAAGAGGTTCTGCCTGGCCAGCGGGTGATGCCCTTGGACTACGACGACGTAGCGAGGGAGATTACCCGCCTTTTTCTCTATGGAGCTCTTGCCCAGCCTGACGAGACCGCCAACACCGAGGAGGAGAGTTAGTGATGGGCCGTCTATTAGCTATCATCCGCAAGGAGTTTATCCACATCCGGCGCGACCCCCGCACTCTGGTGGTGATGTTCCTCTTGCCAGTAGTGCAACTGTTCCTCATGGGCTACGCCGCCACGACCGACATCGAGCATCTGCGCACAGTGGTGCTGGACGCCGACCGCACCTCCCAGAGCCGGGCACTGGTGGAAGCCTACCGCGCCTCCAACTACTTCAACATCGTCAGTTACGTGGAGGATGAGAAGGCACTGGCCCGCTTGGTGGACGGTGGGCAGGTACGGGCCGGGCTGATCATCCCGGCCGACTACGGAGCGGACGTGGCTGCCGGGCGGATCGCGGACGTGGCTTTTGTCATTGACGGCTCCGACCCTAACGTAGCCAACACTGTCTACGCCGCCTCGCAGCAGGTGGGGCAGGCGCAGAGTGTACGGCTTATCGAGCGGCAGTTGGGAGTGAGCATGAAGAATATGCCGGGCGTGGAGGTACACCCTCGCGTGTGGTACAACCCGGAGATGAAGAGCGCCAATTTTATGATACCGGGACTGATTGCCATGGTGCTTTTCACGCTCACCATCATGCTGACCTCGCTAGCTATCGTGCGCGAACGGGAGCAGGGCACGATTGAGCAACTGATGGTCACCCCCATCCGGCCTATTGAATTGGTAGTGGGGAAGGTGGCTCCTTACGTCGCCGTCGC